>CAJMLN010000037.1 GCA_905214315.1 uncultured bacterium
AAAGAGAAGTTTCTTTGGAAAAGGTTGTAGAATACGATGATTTTTCTTTAAAAATCCAAGGGCGCGCCGACGGTATCTTTTTTAATAAAAAGGATTACTATATTCATGAAATAAAGTCTACTTATTGCGATGCAGCTTCGATTCATATGCCGTTAAAGGCTGCCCATAAGGCGCAGATGATGATCTATGCCTATATCTATGCCAAAGAGCATTCCCTGCCCAGTATTTATGGCAGATTAAGCTATTTTTGTCTTTTGAATGAGGAAATTGTTGATTTTGAATACCGCTTTTCTCTTGAAAGCCTGCAAAAATTTTTTTATGAATTGACGGATGAATATTCCCGTGTTTTGTCAAGGCGGCTGCATACATACCGTGCTTTTTTATCCAGCGCCCGAGAGCTTTCCTTTCCGTTTCCGCAATTCCGTAAAGGACAAAGAGAAGGGGCTGCGCAAATTTATTCGGCAATTAAACAGGGAAAAAATCTCTTCCTGCAGGCACCCACAGGCAGCGGAAAAACCATGATGGCCCTTTTTCCGGCAATTAAAAATATGGCAGAGGGAGATATTGAGAAGATTTTTTGCCTCAGCGCTAAAAATCAGACGATGCAGGTCAACGCGCAGGCGCTGAACCTTTTGCGTGAACGGGGATTGAAAATAAAAAGCTGTATTATTACGGCAAAAAGCAAAGCCTGTTTGATGGAAGAACAGGATTGCTCTCCTGAAAAATGCCCATATTCTCAGGATTTTTTTAAAAAACTGCATGACGCTTTGCCGGAGATCTTAGAACAGGATGATTTTTGTTCTGAAACGATTGCCGCCGCGGCAAGAAAATATGAAATTTGTCCCTACGAGCTCTCCTTAGAACTTTCCCTTGAAGCTCAGGTTATTATGGCTGATTATAACTATCTGTTTGATCCCGCGGTATATTTGCGCCGCTATTTTGAACAGACTGTCGGCCGCTATGCTTTTTTAATTGATGAAGCGCATAATCTGATTGAGCGCGGCCGTGATATGTATTCCTCGTCGCTGTCTAAAAACCGGCTTCGCGAGGTAAAAAAATTGCTCCCTAAAGAGAATAAGCTGTACCGGCAGCTGACGCAGCTATCAACCGAACTGAATAAGCTGTTTAAAAATTATGAGCCGGAAGAGCCTATAGAGCTTGAGGATGTCAAAAAAATCAACTTTAAGATTCTTTCCGTGCAGGAAACCGCCGGTGAGCTTCTGCAGACGCAGCCTCTCCCGGGCGAGGTGACTTTATTTATTAAAGACGCATTTCGCTTTCAAATGCTGTTTGAGTTTTTTACAAAAGACAGCTTTGCTCTCTATCAGCAGGACGGACAGACCGTAGTTCTGCAGTGCATTGATCCCGCGCCTTATTTAGAGGAAAGTATCGCAAAGGGCAGCTCGGCTGTTTTTTATTCGGCAACGCTGATTCCCTATGAATTTTATAAGAATAGCCTGCTGCCGCAAAAGCCCTCCTACGGTTTTTCGGCGCCTTATCCGTTTTTGCCTGAAAAGCTGCTGGTGCTGGCGGATTACAGCGTAGATACGCGTTATACGGTACGGGAACAGTTTTACGGTGTTATTGCGCAGAAAATTCAGAAATGCCGCGAAAATACAAGCGGCAATTTAATGGTGTATTTTCCTTCTTTTCAGTTTATGGATGCCGTCGGTCAGCAGATGACGATTCCGGTCTTTCTGCAGCAAGGCGACGCGGACGCAAAGAATCGCGCTGCGTTTATGGAACAGTTCCTTCAGGGAACAAAAAATCTGGCCTTTGCCGTAATGGGCAGTCATTTCAGTGAAGGGATTGATTTAAAAGGCATCAGCGGGATTATTATTGTAGGCGTAGCCCTGCCACAATATAATCTTTCCCGGGAAAGAATTCGCTTTTATTTTGATAAGCAGTACCAGAAGGGCTTTGAATATGCCTATGTATATCCGGGCATCAATAAAGTCTGCCAGGCATCCGGCAGACTGATCAGAACAGAAGAAGATGCAGGCTTTATCCTGCTGATGGATCGGCGGTTTAGAAATTATAAGCATTTACTGCCGCCGTATTGGCAAATAACCGAAATAAAAAATGAAGATGAAATTTACCGGCATATTACGGATTTTGAGCAAATGTTTCGTCAATAATTCCGCCGCCGAGACAAATTTCGCCGTCGTACAGCACTACGGATTGTCCCGGTGTTACCGCCCGCTGAGCATTTCGATGAAGCAGCAGCATTTTATCACCGTGAAATTCCACATGCACCGGCTGGTCCGGCTGACGGTATCGAAACTTTGCGGTACAGTCAAAGCTTTTTGCCGGTGGTTCCCCCGCGATAAAAGAAAGCTGTGATGCAGAAGAAGACTTGGAATACAGCAGCGGATGCTCGCCCTGGGCGGCATAGAGAATATTATTGGGGATATCCTTTTTTACAACAAACCAGGGTTGGCCGCTGCTGTCCTTATTTCCTCCGATTCCCAGACCGTGCCGCTGGCCCAGGGTATAATACATGGCGCCGCTGTGCGTACCGATTTTTTTCCCGTCAAGGGAAAGAATGTCCCCGTTCTGCGCCGGCAGAAAGCTTGATAAAAATTCCCGAAAACGGCGTTCACCAATAAAGCAGATTCCCGTGGAATCTTTCTTTTTCCAGGTGCTTAAGCCCGCTTGCTGCGCTATTTGGCGCAGCTCTGTTTTTTTGATATCTCCTATAGGAAATTTCACTGGGCGCAGCTGCTGCTGGTTCAGTGCATATAAAAAATATGTTTGATCCTTGCTTTCATCCGCGGCCCGCAGAAGCGTCATGAAACCGTCTTGTTCTTTCAGCCGGGCGTAGTGGCCTGTTGCGATATATTCCGCGTTAATAGACAGCGCAAAATTCAGGAAAGAATTAAATTTTATTTCTTTATTACATAAAATATCCGGATTCGGCGTTCTGCCGGCGGCATATTCTTCCAGAAAAATTTTAAATACTCTGTCCCAGTATTCTTTTGAAAAATTAACGGAATAGTACGGAATGCCGATTTGATCACAAACGGCACGTACATCGTCATAATCTTGTTGAGCAGAACATTGTCCGTTCTCGTCTTCTTCCCAGTTTTTCATAAAAATCCCTACACAATCATATCCCTGCTGTTTTAAAAGATAGGCTGCAACGGAAGAATCAACGCCTCCGGACATTCCGATTACGATACGCATAATACTCCTTATAAAAAAACCCCGAAAGAGATTTTCGGGGCATTTGTGTTTTTATTCTTAATTTTTTGCCTTTTTTTCTTTCTTTTCTTTTTTCTCTTTTTTCTTCAAAGTTTTTGTATCATCTGTTTTTGCAATTTCTTTGTCACGTGCAGCTTTAAGACGCGCTTCCGCCTTTTCTGCCTTTCTTTGTTCTTTGTAGTCCTCACCGTAGAGATGTACCAACTCGGCTGTATATTCCGCATGGCAACGGATAAAATCAAACACTGCAAAGAAGATGATTAAAACACCAAGAGCAATTAAGATATACATACCAGGTTCTACAATGAAATTATTCTGCATGAAAAACATGGAATCAAGAATCGGCATAACAATCAGCAAAAGGCCCAATAAACTGCCGGTAATTGTTTGGATGATACGAAGCTTATTCGGAATTACAAAGCTGAACAGCGTGGAAACCAATGCCAGAATCATCAGCAGGAACATCCAGGCATCGCCGCTATACAGAGTCATAGTTCCGCCGGCATCAGTTGTTGCTTTAGCTGAGAGAACCCCCATACCGAATTCTCCCACGGTGGGAAGCGTGCTCCGAATATCGTCACGATAAATTATCAGCGTATACATATCCAACGGATAATATACAATAGAGGATTTCCCCTCTTCCGCCGAGGCGCTCATAGGATTGGTTTCTGATTTTAAGGTAATCGCCGTATAATACTGCAATGTTTCGCCGCGTTTTACAGGAAGGCTCCGCGCTTCCTTGATGCTCTCTGCAAAGCCGGTAAGCCGATTATCATAGATAGCCCAAACATTTTTTGTATCAATAACGCGTGAAAAATTAAAAGCTTCCGTATTAGGCACATTAATCGTAATCTTTTTTTCCACCTTATTTACGTTAACTGATGTTAACATTTCTGCCTCTGTACCTTTATTTAGAAGAAGGGTATATACGCTCAGCGGTATAAAATCAAGGACTTTTTTTCCCGTTTCAGCATTATAGGTATATCCATAAGCAAAGAACTGAATCCAATATGTAGTTTCCGTGCCAGGTGTACCGGGCGTAGGCAATGCGGTGGGTTCAACTGTCTGGGTAAGCGCTTCATCGCTGTAGATCAAAAATGGCTGCCCGTTGCTGAATTCAGAAATTATATTTACCGTTTCAGCATCTTTGCCGATATTGATTTTAAGTGTTTGTTCGTTTGTATCGACATCATGAACAGCCTCTACCGCGGGTATTTGAAAATAAGGAACAAATGCACATATAATTGCTGCAAAAGAAAGAACAGCAAGAATAATTCTTGTAAAAAAGCTGTTCATATGTAGTAACTTGTTCATAGGAAACCCCCTCATAAATATAACATAACAATTATACCCTTTTCTACGGCAATAGTCAATACTAAAAGTAAAAAATATGACTTATTTTTTTATTCCAGCCCAAGAGTTTACAATTTAGCAAAAAGTATTAGAAATACTTTTTGTATATAAAAAAGCACTTATAAATAAGAAAAAAATTCCCCTGTATCCGGAACTTAAACGGTATACAGGGGAAGATGTTTTTGCTTTGAATTACTGAATTTCTTTAACCTTTGCCGCCTTGCCGATACGGTCACGCAGATAATAAAGCTTTGCCCTGCGTACACGGCCGCGGCGAACGATGGTGATGCTGCCCAATCTGGGAGAATGTACCGGGAAGGTACGCTCAATACCTACACCGTAGGCTACTCTGCGTACGGTAAAGGTTTCGCGGGTACTGCCGTTTTTCCGCGCGATAACCGTCCCTTCAAAGGCCTGCAGTCTTTCGCGGGTGCCTTCCACAACTTTTACCATTACCTTTACGGTATCACCAATTTTAAAATCGGGAATATCGCTGCGAAGCTGTTCCGCTTCAATCGCTCTTATCAATTCCATTGTATTTCTCCTTTTCCCTCATAGGTGTTCATTAACTCGGAAATACCGGCTAAGCGGACCACCCGTAATTATCAAGCTTTAATACTATATCATAACAATTCTTTTTTAGCAAGCAGTTTTTCTTCCGCTTGAATTTTTTCTATCGTCTTTTTATCCTCTTCCGAAAGCGGCGCCTTCTTAAGCAATTCCGGCCGTTTTTTTAAAGTAACGCGCAGCTGCATTTCCCTCTGCCATGCCGCTATATGGGCATGATTGCCGTTTAACAGCACTTCGGGAACGCGCATCCCCTTAAAATCCGCGGGGCGCGTATACTGCGGTGCTTCTAAAAGGCCGTCGGAAAAGCTGTCCTCACAGGCACTGTCCACACTGCCTAAAACGCCGTCTACAAAACGAGCGGCAGCGTCAATAACCACCAGAGCGGCAAGCTCGCCGCCGGTAAGCACGTAATCACCGATAGAAAGCTCCCGGTCAATCAAATGATCAAGCACCCGCTGATCAACGCCTTCATAGTGCCCGCAAAGCAGAATCAGATGTTTTTCCTGCGCCAGTTCCTTGGCAATCTGCGGCGAAAGAACCTGTCCCTGCGGTGAAAGATAAATACTCAGGCTCTCACTTGTTTTTACACTTTCAAAGGCAGAAAAAATCGGCTGTGCCATCATCAGCATTCCCACGCCTCCGCCAAAGGGATAATCATCGGTATTGCGGTGCTTGTTGTCGCTGAAATCACGGATATTGACCAACTCGATTTCTAAAATACCGTTTTTAACGGCACGGCCTAAAATGCTGCTTTCCAGCATCGGACGCAGCATATCGGGGAAAATTGTTAAAACGCTAATTTTCATATACTGCTACCTCTTGCAGCATATCTTCTTTAACCGTTACCGTCTTTTCCCGGATATTGACGTCTAAAACAAAGCTCTTGACTGCAGGAATCAAAATTTCCTCCTGCGCATCATTCTTTACTACATATACGTCATTTGCCCCCGGCTGCATGACCTCGGCAATTTCGCCAAGCACATGACCGGTATCGGTGATAACACGGCAGCCGATTAAATCAAAAATAAAATATCTTCCCTCAGGCAGCTTAACGGCATGCTCCCGGTCTACGCAAAGATACTTGCCGCGCAGCGTTTCGGCTTCATCCCGGGTATAAATTTTCTCAAGCAGTAAAAAGGCGCAGTCATCGCCAAGACGGGCCCCCTTTACGTTGTACCGGATATACGCATTTTTTTCTTCCACAAAAACGTATTCCAAGTCTAAAAAACGTTCTAAACTGTCAGAAAGAGACTGTACTTTTATTTCTCCCCGGATACCCTGAGGCTTAGACGCTATGCCGATTCTGATGTATTCCATCAGATGATATCCACAATCACGCGTTTTGCTTCCTTTGCAGAAGCAGCTTTTACAACTGTACGCATGGCGCGGGCAATTCTTCCCTGCTTGCCGATAATTTTCCCCATATCCTCCGGGGCAACGCATACTTCAATCACCACGGCGTCATCCCGCTCTGCACGGGTAATGTTCACCTGATCTGGCTGGGAAACAAGCGCTTTTACTATGTATTCCACTAAAGCTTCCATAACAGTGACCTCTTATTCAAGCCCGGCGATCTTCAGCAGCTTTTTCACGGTTTCAGAAGGCTGTGCGCCTTTGCCGATCCAGTCTTTTGCGGCTTCCACGTCGATCTTAATTTCGGCAGGCTCGGTCATGGGATTATAATATCCCAGGTTGGCAATGGATTTCCCGTTGCGTGCATTGCGGCTTTCGGAAACCACTACGCGATAAAACGGATTCTTTTTTGCGCCCATTCTTTTTAATCTGATTTTTACCATTTTTCAATCCTCCAGTATCATTTAAAAATTTATCTTTATAAGTTCATAGAACGAAACTTATCGGAATTTGGGATAGCCTTTTTTAGAAAAGAGACTGAACTTTTTCATCATCGCTTTTGACTGCTCGAACTGCCGGATAAGCTGATTTACTTCTTGTACGCTTGTTCCGCTGCCCGCAGCGATTCTCCGCCGACGGGAGGCGTTTAGAATATCGGGATTTTTCCGTTCTTTTACCGTCATGGAAAGGATAATGGCCTCCAGACGGTCGATGCGTTTTTCATCGATTTCCTGCTCGGAAAGCTTGCTGGTATCTACGCCGGGCATGGCCGGGAGCGATTTCAAGATATCCTTCATCGATCCCATCTTGCGCATCTGCTTGAACTGCTCTAAAAAATCCTGCAGATCAAACTGATTCTTTTTGATTTTATCTACCAGCTTGGTAGCATCCTGATCATTGAAATTTTCCTGTGCCTTTTCAATCAAGGATAAAACGTCGCCCATGCCCAGAATGCGCGAGGCCATTCTGTCGGGATGGAAGACCTCAATATCTGTCAGCTTTTCACCGATACCGCTGAATTTAATGGGCTTTCCGGTAACCGCCTTTACGCTCATTGCCGCGCCGCCTCTGGCGTCGCCGTCAAGCTTGGTCAGAATCACGCCGTCAATACCCAGCTTTTCGTTAAACGCCTGAGCCACGTTTACGGCATCCTGACCGGTCATCGCGTCAACGGTTAAAAGAATTTCCGTGGGCTTTACCGTTTCCTTGATTTCCACAAGCTCCTGCATCAGCGCTTCATCGATATGCAGCCGTCCGGCCGTATCTAAAATTACGGTATCAAACAAATAGCTTTTCGCGTACTTGATCGCTTCCTGCGCCGTTTGCAGCGGCTTCTGTGTACCGCGTTCAAAAACAGCAATTTCCGTCTGCGCACCTACTACCTTCAGCTGTTCAATTGCTGCGGGCCGATAAATATCGCAGGCTACCAGCAACGGCTTTTTCCCCTGCTTTTTTAAATATCCGCCCAATTTGGCGCACATGGTGGTTTTGCCCGCGCCCTGCAGGCCGCACAACATATAAACCGAAGGCAACGCCGAAGAGACCGTCAGTTTGGAGTGCGTGGCGCCCATCAACTCGATCAGCTCTTCATTTACGATTTTTATAACCTGCTGCCCGGGCGTCAGACTGTTGAGTACGGTTTCGCCCACGGCTTTTTCTGTAACCTTTTTAATAAAATCGCGGGCAACGGCAAAGTTTACATCCGCCTCCAGCAGTGCCATGCGTACTTCGCGCATAGCTTCCTTTACGTCGTTTTCGGAAAGCTTTCCCCGGCTTTTCAGGCCTTTGAATACTCTTTGCAGTTTTTCGGTCAATCCTTCAAAAGCCATTACAATTCCTCCGTGATTTTTTTCAGCTGCCTGATATCCTCTTTGAGTTTTAACGGATTTTCTGCATCTTTTTCAAGCATTTTTATAATTTGGCGTAAATTCTTTTCTTTTTCCGCCAGTCCCAGGGCGGCCTCATAATGATAGAGCTGCTGCTGTCCCTTTTGTATGGCATCCCGTGCTGCCTGACGCGAAATGGAGCAAATCTCACCGATTTCACTGAGCGAAAGGTCTTCATCAAAATGCATACGCAGGATCTTTGCCTGATTTTCGGTAAGCAGCTTTTCATACGTATCCAGAAGAATAATAACAGCCGTACCGGAATCCACAGCGGCACCTCCCGTAAAGCAAAGCTGTAAAGCAGAAATACTTTACAGCAGAATCATATAACGATTATCGGGTTTTGTCAAGCGGTTTTAAAGAATATTTGCCGCAAAATCTTCAGCGTCAAAGGGGCGTAAATCATCCATGCCTTCCCCCACGCCGATATAGAGGATCGGCAGATCCATTTCCTTGGCAATCGCCACGGCTACTCCGCCTTTAGCGGTACCGTCAAGCTTATTGAGGATAATGCCGTCAATGCCTACCGCTTCGGAAAATCCCTTTACCTGCTGTAGGGCATTCTGGCCGGTTGTTGCATCCAGCACAATCAGGTTCTGCCGCCGCGCCTGGGGATATTCCCTGGCGATGACCCGGCCGATCTTTGCCAGTTCGTCCATTAAATTTTTCTTATTATGGAGCCTGCCGGCGGTATCGCAGATCAGTACGTCGATTTTTTTTGCCTTAGCACTGGCGATGGCGTCAAAAACCACCGAGGACGGATCCGCCCCGTTTGATCCCCGAACGATCAGCGCGCCGCTGCGCCTGGCCCATTCGGTAAGCTGGTCCGCCGCCGCCGCCCGGAACGTATCCGCCGCGGCAACCATTACGGATTTTCCGTTTTTGCCGTAAAAGTTAGCTAATTTGCCGATAGCGGTAGTCTTTCCTACCCCGTTCACTCCGGTGATCAGCAGCAACAGAGGATAGCTTTCCTCTTCTTCCTTTACCGCTTTGGTAAGAATATCGGCAATGCTTTGGCGCAGAAGCGAGTAAATCTGTTCGGAACTGCCGATTTTTTCTGCCTTTACCTTGCTTCTCAGCTCCTTTAAAATGGCGTCTGTCGCCGAAACACCGATATCGGAAGAAATCAAAATCATTTCCAGCTCTTCAAAAAAGTCATCATTGATTTCTTTATAATATTTAATCAGCTCATCCAGCTTCTGTGAAATATTGTTTTTTGTTTTGGACAGGCCGCCGGCCAGCTTTTTCAGCCAGCTGTCTTTATTGAATAACCCCATTATATCTCCTTTATGTAAGCTTTACCGAAACGATTTTTGAAACGCCCTTTTCCTCCATCGCGACGCCGTAAAGGCTGTCGGCCTCCTCCATGGTAGGCTTGCGGTGCGTGATGACAATAAACTGGGTATTGCCTGAAAATTTTCTTAAATAGGAGGCAAAGTTTCCTACATTGGCCTCGTCAAGCGCGGCTTCGATCTCATCTAAAATACAAAACGGTGTCGGCTTCAGGTGCAGCATGGCAAACAGAATGGCGATTGCCGTAAGCGCTCGTTCGCCTCCGGAAAGAAGGCTCAGCAGCTGTAGGCTCTTTCCCGGCGGCTGCGCTACGATTTCAATATCGGCCTCCAGCGAATTTTCTCCGTTTTCAAGCTTTAGCTCCGCCCTTCCGCCGCCGAAAAGTTCCCGGAACGTCATGGCAAAGTTCTGATTGATCAGTGCAAACTGCTCCCGGAACTGCTTGTCCATCTTTTTGATCAGCTCCGCGATAATTTCTCTTAAATCCCCTTCGGCTTTCTGCAGATCGTCACGCTGGCTCGTAAGGGAATCAAACCGCTCCTTGGTTTCAATGTATTCCTCAATGGCGTTGACGTTGACGTTGCCCAGCGCGCCGATGGCTTTTTTCAGCCGGTTGATCTCCGTCTGCGCGCCGCTTTGCTTAAAGGCGGGATCCCGGAATTCTTCCGCGGCGGCCTGGGTCAGCTCGTACTCTTCCCATATCCTGTTTTCCAGGTAGGAAAGATCGGCGTCCACCTTGCTGACTGCCAGTTCAATTTTATGCCTGCGCTCGCCGGCCTCATAAATTTCCTGTTCAAACCGGCGTCTTTTCTCCGCATCCTCTTTGTTTTGCAGCAGCAGGCTTTCTCTTTCGATCTCCTTTTCTTTTTCCAGGTTCTGAAAATGCAGCAATTGTTCCTGCATACTGCCGGCTTGCAGAATACTTTTCTGCTGCTCTTCTTCAGCCTGATGCATCTGCAGGATAAGCTTATTTTCCTCCTCTGTAAGATTCAGTCTGCTCTTTTCCAGCTCTTCTATAAGCTCCTGCATTCTTGCGGCATTGTTTTTCATTGCGTCCAGCTCTTTTTCCAGACCCGCGCATTCCACCTTGCTGTCTGTGAGCCTCTGTGCCAGCTTTTCACGCTCTAACTGTTTTTTATTATATTCATACTGACGGGCGCTTATTCTGGCCTGTACGTCAGTATTGGAGGTTTCAACGCTGCCCTGCATACGGGCGATCGTTTCCAGTTCCTGCTCGATTTCCTTTAAAGTATCCTCCAGCTGTTCGCTCTCTAAACGGAGCTCTTTTTCTGTATGGATACTGATCTGCATATCGTTCTGCAAGGCGGAAAGCTTTTCGTAATCTCTGGCAAAATTCACGTCCATAGTATGCAGCTGCTGCTCTGCCGCCGATATCTTTTCATCAGCACTTTTGTATTTTTCCCCAAAGCCGGCCAGAAGATCCTGAAGGCGGAGAACTTCGGCGTTTTTTTCTTTTACCGTATTTAATAGATTTTCAATTTCACGCTCGCGTCCCAAAAGGCTGGTGGTTTTTCCGCGCATGCTGCCGCCGCTCATAGAACCGCCTGCGTTCATCACATCGCCCTTTAATGTCACAATTTTCAGCGCATGTCCCGTTTGGCGCGCAATGGCAATACCGGTATCCAGATCTTCGGTAATAACGGTTCGGCCCAAAAGACTTTTTATGACTCCGTCATATTCTGCGTCATAGGTGATCAGCTCAGCCGCCGTGCCGAAACAGCCGCGGCTCTGTATAGCGGCCTTTTCTCTTGCATCCAGCGTCCGGCCGCGCACGGCTGAAATCGGCAGAAAGGTTGCCCGCCCTGCATCCGTGCGCCGCAGGAATTCGATCAAAGCCTTGGCATCGTCCTCGGTAGGGGTTACAATATTCTGCATTGCTGCTCCCAACGCCGCCTCTATTGCCATTTCAAACTGCTGCGGTACAGAAATCAGCTGCGCAAGAACGCCGCAAATATGGCTCTTGAGATGGGAATCGTTCTCTGCCTGCGTCATGAGCTTTTTCACGGAAAACTGAAAGCCTTCATAGTCTTTTTTCAGCTCCTGCAATACTTTTAAGCGCGAAGACGCCGTATGAATTTCCGTTTGGATGCGGGAAAGCTGCGTTCCTGTGCTTTCGCGTTCAGTCTTCAGCTGCTGACTGCGGCGCTGCCATTCTTCTTTTTCCGCTGTCAGCTTTTTCTTTGCTTCCTCAAAAACTGCCGTATTAGCCGTCTGCTCCTTAAGAGCTTCTTCCAGCCCGGTACGCTGCCGCAGCAGTTGTTCAAGGGAAAGCGTAATCTTTTGTCTGCGCTGCCCGATGCTTGTCTTCATCGCCTCGCAGCGGCTGATGTTGGATTTTACGTCCGAAAGCCTGTTGATATTGGCCAGCATCTCGCTTTTGCTTTCTTCCAGCTCTCGGTTTTCCTCCGCCAAAACGGCATCTTTGGCGAAAAGCTCCTCCTCCAGTGCTGAAATTTCCGCTTTTTTTGCCGCAATATCGCTTTCCTTCTGCTTTTCGGCGCCGGTATCGCCGTGAATTGCGTCTTCCATAGACTGTTTTCGCTGACTGTTGCCGGTAAGCTCGCTTTTGATGCGATCTATTTGTTTTTGTGTATTGACTATCCGTTCCGCAAGAACCTTGTTCTGCCCGGTTATATTTTCGCTTGCGGCCGTCAGCTCCAGCAGTTTCGCCCGGATATCTGAAAGCTCCTGTTCTTTTTTTGCAAGCTGTTCTTCTGCTGCCGTATTCTGTGCGGCTATTTTTTCAATTTCCGCTGTTTTTTCAGCCTGTTCCTGCGCAATTCCCTCTAACTGCTGCTGATAGGCGCTGCGCCGCTGCTCCGCCAGCTCATTCTGCACAAGATAAAAATTGACCTCCAGGCTGCGCAGCTGCTCCCGGAGCGCGATGTATTCTTTTGCCGTCTCTGCCTGAGAAGAAAGCGGTTCCAGCCGCTCCTGCAGCGTATCGATAATATCATTGATGCGGATTAAATTTTCGCATGTATGCTCTAATTTTCGCTCTGCCTCGGCTTTTCTTGTTTTAAATTTCACAATGCCGGCCGCTTCTTCAAAAACGGCCCGCCGTTCGTCCTGTTTCCCGGAAAGTATATTCTCAATGCGCCCCTGGCCTACGATGGAATAGCCCTCTTTGCCGATACCGGTATCCTGGAAGAGCGTTATGATATCCTTCAACCGGCAGCCGGTACGGTTGATATAATATTCGCTTTCTCCGCTGCGGTAAAGCCTGCGGGTAATCACAACCTCAGAATACTCGATATCCAGCCCTTTGTCGGTATTATCGAATACAAGCGATACTTCGCAGTAAGACAGCGCCTTACGGCTTTCGGTGCCTTTAAAAATAACGTCGGCCATATTGGCGCCCCGCAGCTGCTTGGCGCTCTGCTCCCCCAGTACCCAACGCACGGCATCGCTTACATTGCTTTTTCCGCTGCCGTTCGGACCCACAATAGCGGTAATACCGTTAGAAAAGCTAAGGTCGAGCCGTTCTGCAAAAGATTTGAATCCAAAAAGCTCTAATCGTTTTAAAAACATGTATCCTCCAACGGCATTTTATTTTTCGATTTTCTTCAGTGCCTGTCTGGCCGCATCCTGCTCCGCCCGTTTCTTGCTGGAGCCCTTTCCCCGCCCCAGAGCTTCGCCGTTGCAGGAAACTTCTGTTTCAAATACGGCACTGTGGGGCGGCCCTTCCATGGAAAGCAAGGTATATACAATATTTACAGGACCGTCCTGCGCCAGCTTTTCCTGCAAGGTGGTTTTATAATCCAGCGGTCTCTTCTTTGCGTCGGTCATTACATTTTTCAGTACGCGGAGAATAACCTCCTCAGCCGCGGAATACCCGCCGTCAAGATAGACGGCGGCAAACAGAGCTTCCAGTGTATCGGAGAGCACACCCGGCTTATTGGCGCCGCCGCTGGCCTTTTCTCCAACCCCCAACAAAATAAAGCGATTCAGTTCCAGCTCTTCCGCCGCAAGGGCAAGAGGCTCCTCCGACACGATAGATACCCGCAGCCGCGTCAGTTTTCCTTCATCAAACGAAGGATAGCGATGATAAATATGAGAACTGATAACAGCTTCCAGTACAGCATCACCTAAAAATTCAAGCCGCTGATTGTTTTGTATACCATGCTCTGCAGAAAAAGAACAATGCGTAAGCGCCAGCTGAAGCAGCGCCTGCTCTTTAAACGTATAATTGATTTTTTGTTCCAGTAAATGATTATCCATATAAAACAGCACAAGCACAGAACTTTTACAAATCTACTGAAAAAGTCCTGTGCACACTTTCTCCGTTATAAAATCCGGTGTTATTTTTTTGTTTCCAAATATTTTACAATGTCGCCCACGGTCTGCAGGGAATCCATATCGTCTTCGGAAATTTCAATGCCGTATTTCTCTTCTACCTCAAGCAGTAAGGTAGCAATATCCATGGAATCCGCCTTCAGATCCGTAACCAGATTGCTTTCCGCCGTAATTTTTTCAGGCTCCACATTTAAAAGCTCTGCGATTTGGTTTTTGATTTCTTCAAACATAATTTCCTCCTAAAAAATATAAAAACATTTATTCTTTAACGGTCATTGCCGGAATATTCTCTTTGATAATTCCCACAATATCCGTTTGAACCATTGTGATGGCCTGAGCTATTGTTGCGCACATTGTCTTGGCTTTTGATGACCCGTGTCCCTTAATTACAACACCGTCGATGCCCAAAAGCGGTGCTCCGCCGTAAGCATTATAATCCAGTGCTTTTTTCAGATCGTTCAGCGCCGGTTTAAGAAGCAGCGCCCCAAGCTTGCGGCGGAATGTGGCCGTAAAACCGGTTTTCATCTTATCAAATATGTATTCGCCAAGGCCTTCAATGGATTTCAGCATCAGGTTACCTGAAAAGCCGTCAGTCACCATTACATCGACACGGTCTACAATATCACGACCCTCTGCATTTCCGATAAAATTGACAATTCCCTGTTCTTTAATCAGGGCAAAGGCTGCCTTGGAAAGTTCGTTTCCCTTGCCGTCTTCTATACCTACGCTGGCAAGCCCCACCCGCGGATTTTGAACTCCTACGACTTTTTCCATATAAATACTGCCCATAACGGCAAACTGCGCAAGATTGATCGGTTTACAATCCATATTGGCGCCGCAGTCGATTAAGAGAGTCCCCTTGTTTTTATTCGGCAGCACTGGCGCAAGCGCGGGGCGGATAATTCCTTTTATGCGTCCTACCCGGAGCTGTGCACAGGCCAAACAGGCACCGGTAGAACCGCAGGTAATAAAAGCGTCGCCTTTTTTTTCCTTTAAAAGCAGCTGTCCTACAACCATGGAAGAATTTTTCTTCTTGCGGATCGCCTCCACCGGATGCTCATCCATAGAAATCAGCTCCGGCGCATCTACAATTTCAATTTTTTCATGCGGGTACGGATATTTTTCAAGTTCCTCGCGGATCACTGCCTCCGGCCCGGTAAAGATTACGGAAAAATCATCCTTACGGTTGAGCATTTCAACGGTTCCCTTAATAATCTCCTCCGGCGCATGATCGCCGCCCATAGCATCAATAATCAGTTTCATAATTCCCTCTTATTTCGAAAGTATTTCTGCAATAGAAAACAGTTCCCTGTCAATTTCTTTTTTCATGGAACATGCCTCCAAAATATCCATATCAAAGATTTTATTATTTTTGATACCTACAACTCTGCCGCCGATTCCTTTGGAAATCAATCCGATCGCGTGGGCACCGAAACGACTGGCAAGAAGAACGTCGCTGGCGCTTGGAGAACCGCCGCGCTGAATATATCCTAAAACCGTAGTTCGGGTATCCATCGTTGTACGTTTTTTAATTTCCGCCGCAAGCGTATTTCCCTTGGCAGCGCCTTCGGCAACTACCACGATACTGGAGGTTTTTCCGCTCTTTTTGCTGCTTTCCAATTTATCGCACAGTGCTTCAAAGCTCCATTCCAGCTCAGGCACAATAATGTATTCCGCACCGCCGCAAAGCCCGGCATATAAGGCGATATCGCCGCATTTATTTCCCATTACCTCAATGATGCTGACGCGGTCATGGCTGGCCATTGTATCACGAATTTTTGCTATCGCATCAAGGGCCGTATTAACAGCCGTATCAAAGCCGAGGGTAAAATCAGTATAGGCAAGGTCGTTATCAATCGTACCGGGAATGCCGATTGCCGGTACACCCCTCTGCGTCAAATCACGGCAGCCGCGGAAAGAACCATCGCCGCCAATTACTACTACACCGCAAATATTATTCTTCTTGATATTTTCCATCGCGGTATTCATGCCTTCTTCTGTTTTAAATTCCAGGCACCGCGCTGTACGCAAAATTGTTCCGCCGCGATTGATAATATTTCCAACCGAACGGTTATCCATCGGAACCATTTCGTTGGTGATTAAGCCGTTATATCCTTTGATGACGCCCACCATTTCAAATCCGTTATAAATTCCGTTGCGGACGATGGAACGGATACAGGCATTCATACCCGGTGCGTCGCCGCCGCTGGTGAGTACCGCAATTCTCTTTTTTTCCATTGTATAAATTCTCCTTAACAGTCCAGTATCGCTATATAATCAGTTTATTATATCATTTTTAAGTTTTTTTGACCAGCCATTTAAGCTATTTTTTTACTATTTTTACATTCTCGGCGCCAAATATACCTTTTAATTTTGCAATAACCTCTTCCGTACAGGCAATTTTATTGGTCAGTTCCTGTTTCAACCGTTCTTTTTCATAGTACAAAATAACTGCAGCATTACCCTTTATATCCAGTAATATTTCTTTTAAAGGAATCAACTGCTCTTTGTTTTCTTCTGTAATCCGTAAAAATACAGAGCATTGCTCTTCTTCAGCGTCCTCGCTTACAGGAGCAATCGTGTTGACCAGCACTGTCGGCTGTTCTTCATCACGTACGCTCAGCTTTCCGTTCACCAGCACTATCGCGTCTTCGTAAATATCTGCGCCGAATTTTGCAAGTGCTCCGGGAAACACCAAAGCCGTAACGCTGGAATATAGATCTTCAATCGTTAAAAAGGCCATCATCGTTCCGCTTTTTGTCGCTTTTTTCCGTACAGAGGTTATAATGCCGACGAACTGGACGTCCTTATTGTCTAAAGCAAGTATTTCTTCGTTGACAATGCTCTCTCCACTTTCATCTGTTTCTACTGTGATTCGCGAAAGATCGAAACCTATCCTCTTTATCGTCCGGCGGTATCGCTCTAACGGATGACCACTTAAATATACACCCAGCATCTCCTTTTCCAGCATTAAAAGCTGCAGTTGAGGATATTCGCCGATTTCGTGGATCGTCTGCATCTCCTGGCTGACGACTATATCGTCAAACAGGGAAAACTGACCGGCCAAGCTGTTCTTACTGCGGTTAGCCGCTCCGTCAAGCACGGCCTCGTAACCGTTTAACAGACTTTTGCGGCTGAACCCGGTAAAATCAAAAGCGCCGGCTTTTATTAAACTTTCCACCATTCTTTTATTGACCTCGCCGATACCGACCGTACGCTGGGCAAAATCATCCAAAGAGGCAAACGAACCGTTACTTTCCCGTTCGCTGACGATTGCCTTTACGCCGGGAATTCCAACATTTTTTACAGCACTCAGTCCAAAACGGATAGCCTTTTCCCTTTTTACCGGTGAAAAGCCGGAAACACTCGTATTTACATCCGGCGGCAGTACCTGAATTTCATGCTCCCGGCAGTAACCGATATAACGGGCCGTTTGCGCTTCGTTGCCCAAAAGACTGTTCAGCATAGCCGCCATGAATTCCAACGGATAATAGCATTTTAAATACGCCGTTTGGTAGGCGACTACCGCGTACGCCGCCGCATGGGATTTATTGAAGGCATATTCTGCAAACGCCGCTATTTTATCAAAGATTTCAATCGCGGTTTTTTCATCGATGCCCCGGTTTACGGCCCCTTCCACAATTGTTTTTCCGTTTTCAGTTAAGCCATAAATAAATACCTGCCGTTCCACGTCCATGGCTTTGCGGTCCTTTTTGCTCATAGCACGGCGCATAATATCGCTGCGTCCCAGCGAATATCCCGCCACATCGCGCACAATCTGCATGACCTGCTCCTGATATACCATACAGCCATAGGTAACTTCCAGTGCGTTTTTCATAACAGGATGCTGATATTCTACTTTATCAGGATTGTTTTTTCCAAAAATATATTTAGGAATACTCTCCATCGGTCCCGGCCGGTAGAGCGCGATTCCAGCTACGATATCTTCAAAGCAGGAAGGCTTCAATTCTTTCATAAAAGCGCGCATTCCGTTGCTTTCCAGCTGAAAAATTCCGTCGCAGTCGCCTTGACCGATCAATTTAAAAACATTTTCATCATCAAAACCGACTTGTGAAAGGTCAGGCTTTTTACCCGTACGCTCCTGGACAAAATCCAGCGTATCGCGAATCACCGTAAGCGTGCGCAGTCCCAAGAAATCCATTTTCAGCAGGCCCAACTGCTCCAGATATTTTGCAACATACTGCGTGGCGGTCATTTCACCGTTGACGCAAAGCGGAACATAGGCATCTACCGGTTCTTTGGAGATCACTACACCCGCCGCATGGGTAGAAGCGTTCCGCGGCAGTCCCTCCAACTGTTTGGCCATAGCAATCAGGCTTTCGATCTGAGGATCGGTGCATGCCTGACGAAGCTCGGGATTCACCTCCAGTGCCCGGTCGATTGTAACTCCCAGTTCCCGGGGAATCATTTTTGCAATTTTATCCACATCCGCATAGGGCATGCTCATAACCCGCCCTACATCGCGGATGACAGCCCGCGCTTTCATAGTGCCGAATGTGACGATCTGGGCCACATGGTCAGCGCCGTATTTGCGCTTTACATATTCTATTACTTCGCCTCGACGCTCAAAGCAGAAATCCACGTCAAAGTCTGGCATACTTACCCGCTCGGGATTTAAAAAGCGCTCAAACAGCAAATTGTATTTTAAAGGATCAATATTGGTAATGCCGATGGCATAGGCTACCAAGCTTCCCGCTCCGCTGCCTCGCCCCGGGCCGACTACGATATCCACACTTTTGGCATAATTAATATAATCCCATACGATCAAGTAATATTCCACATACCCCATGCGTTTGATCATGGCAAACTCATATTCAAAGCGTTCTTGCAGCTCCGAGGTGACCTCGGCATAATTCTTTTTTAAGCCCTCTGTTCCCAATTTATAAAGATATTCCGCCGCCGTCAGGCCGTCAGGAACCTCAAAATAAGGAATATGAATATTGCCGAACTCAAATTCAAAATTACACTTTTCAGCTGCCAGGGCTGTATTTTCTATTGCTTCAGGAATAAAAGAGAATAGATTTTTCATCTCTTCTTCGGTCTTCAGATAAAATTCCTCGGTCTGAAATCGCATTCTGTCCGGATCATCCAAAGTTTTTCCTGTTTGAATGCATAAAAGCGTATCGTGCATCTTTGCGTCCTCTTTATGCACGTAATGAATATCGTTTGTCGCCACGACCGGCAATGCCAATTCCCGGGCCAGCTTAATCAGTAACGGCAATACCTGCTTTTGCTCGGCAATGCCATGATCCTGCAATTCAATATAAAAATCCCCGGGGAACATTTCTTTCAGGCGGGCGGCCAGTTTTGCGGCCTCTTCATAATTCCCGCTCAAAAGATACTGCGGAATGTCGCCTGCAATACAAGCAGAAAGACAGATCAGCCCCTCTGCATGCTGACTTAAAAGATCATAATCAATCCTGGGTTTATAATAGTATCCCTCAGTAAAGCCTGCGGAAACCAGTTTGATCAGATTCTGATAGCCGGTTTTATTTTTGGCCAGCAGGATCAAATGTGCGTATTCTTTGTCTGCACGCCCTTCTTTGCTGAAGCGGCTTCTTGGTGCGACATAGACCTCGCAGCCGATAATAGGCCGGATATGATATTTATGCGCCGCTTTATAGAACTCCACCGCTCCGTACATAACGCCGTGGTCGGTAATTGCCAAAGCCTCCATTCCGGCGTCCGCAGCGGCCTTTACCAGTTCTTCAATTCGAGAGGCACCGTCAAGCAGACTGTATTCCGTATGTGTATGTAAATGAACAAATCCCATTATTCTGTAAATAATCCTTTAATCAGCGATATTGCTGCGGCTTCATCCTTTCCGTCCGCACTGACTTGTATCTGCCGGCCTTTTTCGGCCTGAAAAGAGATCATACCCATAACGCTTTTGGCATTGACGCGCTGATTTTCAAGCTCGATATACACTCTGCACTCGAGCTTGGAGAGTTTCTCGCACAATCTGCTGATTTCCTCGGGAGAAACAGGTGAATGCAGGATAATAAAACTGTCTTTTTGCACATTACATCTTCCTTTCCGTAATTGATGCGGCCATTTCATGCAGCTTAATAAAACGTTTATTCAAAGCTGATTTTGTAACGGCTCCGCCACTAAGGGCAGCCAGCTCGGCCAAAGAAGCTTCAGGATAATTTTGCCGCAGATCACAGGCTTCCTTCAGGGATGATGAGAGCCGGCATCCGGCCTTCTGTACGATTAAGATATCTGTCAGTTGTCGCTGTGCCGCAGTAATCATTTTTCCCATATTGCCGATAATACAGTTATCACTGCGGTTGATTCTGTTTTTTACATCTTTGTATACCCGGATGTTTTCGATATCCAGCATTACATTTCTGGCACCGATCAAAATCAGGATATCTGAAATATTTTCAATCTGTTTGATATAAATAACATGCCTGTCCCTGCGCGTCATGGTTTTGGCCTGAAAGCCATAGGCAAGCATTCT
>CAJMLN010000038.1 GCA_905214315.1 uncultured bacterium
GGCTATACAGGGAGTCTTTTATTCGCGATAATGTAAAATAAAAAAAACATATACCAATAAAGTATATGTTTTTTATCAATATTTTTATTTTTGCTCTTTTTGAACAACGATCTGCTTACCGTCATAATAACCGCAAGCCTTGCACATTCTGTGCGCCAGCTTTTGCGCTTTACACTGCGGGCATTCAACAATACCCGGCAAAGAAAGCTTCCAGTTTGCTCTTCGACTGTCTCTTCTTGCCCTTGAAACCTTACGCTTTGGTACCGCCATGGGAAAACACCTCCTTAGTCCACTGATCCACGCAACACGGCAAAAGGATTATCCTCATCTTCCGTTTTGCATGAACAAGATGAAAAATTTTTATCAATACCGCAGTGAGGACACAACCCCTTGCAATCTTCCCGACACAGACGCTCTATGGGAAGACCTGTAATAACAGTGTCCATCAACAACGGCTGAAAATCAATCGTATCATTCGGTAAAATCGTGAAATGCTCTTCTTCCGCCCGGTGAGAATAACTCTCTGCAAACTCAAAAAGCAAATCTTTTGAAAACTCCTTTAAGCAGCGGTCACACTCAAAAATACAGGAAACCGAAACCGTTCCCGTAAAACGAACGATATCCCCCTCAGCTATATAAGAGCCTGTGACTCTTGCCGGTACCGGAAAACTGACCTTGCCCATATAATCTATTGGCACAAGTGGAGCATCCAGATGAAATTCAAACTTTTCGCCCTGATTTCGCAGAGCCTCTTTTACCGAAATTATCATACACATTCCAAATACTAAACTATTATATCGATATACCAACGCTTTGTCAATCACATTTTTGAAAGCTCTGCCGTATCCCGCGCAATGACCAATTCCTCGTTAGTAGGAATTACCAGCACCTTTACTTTAGAATCCGGCGTGGAAATAACGGCTTCTTTTCCCCGCACCTTATTGGCTTCCGAATCCAGCTTTATCCCGAGGAACTCCAGCCCTTCCACCGATGCCGCGCGCACGGTATCCGTATTCTCCCCTACACCCGCAGTAAATACGATGGCATCCACGCCGCCCATTGCCGCAGCATACGCGCCGATATATTTCTTTACATGATAGCAGAAAATATCCAATGCCAGCTGAGCACGTTCATTTCCCTCTTCCGCCGCCGCGCAAAGATCGCGGAAATCACTGCTTACACCGGAAATTCCGAGCATGCCGCTCTGCTTGTTCAGATAGGCATCCATCTGATCGATATCCATGCCGTATTTATTCATCAGGAAACGAATGATCGCCGGATCGATATTGCCACAGCGCGTCCCCATGGGAAGGCCTTCAATCGGCGTAAGCCCCATGGAGGTATCCATGCACTTGCCGCCCTTTACCGCCGCAATACTGGAGCCATTGCCCAAATGGCAGGAAATAATTTTGAGCTCCTCGGGTTTTTTCCCTAAAATTTCAGCGCAGCGCTGTGAAACAAAGCGATGGGAGGAACCGTGAAAGCCGTATCTTCTCACCTTAAATTTTTCATACGCCTCATAGGGAAGGCCGTAAATATAGGATGTGGCCGGCATCGTTTGATGGAAAGCCGTATCAAAGACTCCCACCATAGGCGTATTGGGCATAACCGCCTTGCACGCCGCAATGCCCTGCAGATTTGCCGGATTATGCAGCGGAGCCAGATCAATCAGGCTCTCCATCATGGCAATTACTTCATCGGAAATTTTTACCGAGCAGGCAAATTTATCACCGCCGTGTACCACCCGGTGGCCGACCGCGCCGATTTCATCCATAGAACGGATCACACCGATTTTTTCATCGGTAAGCGTGGAAAGCACCAGCTGAATTGCTTCCTCATGATTGCCCATATTTTTTTGAATCTCCGTGGTTTCGCCGTGAGCCGTATGCTTAAGCTTTGAGCCCTCCAGGCCGATACGGTCAATCGCGCCCTTGGCGATAACGGATTCATTTTCCATGTCGATCAGCTGATATTTCAGCGAACTGGAGCCTGCATTGATAACTAAAACCTTCATATTTTACCTCCGGTAAATAAAAATCAATTGGGATTTTTGCTTATGTATGCTATAATAAAATAAACTTTCAACATACGTTGGTATTATAACACACTTTTATATTTCCGTATATCAAAAAATAAAAAAGGGTGAGTCCAATCAAAATTTGTGGAATCATTTGCGAATATAACCCTCTGCACAACGGTCATAGATACCAGCTGCAATATGCCCGTAAAAATTCTGATTTCGTGGTATGTATCATGAGCGGGCATTTTGTACAGCGCGGAGAATGTGCCGTATTTGATAAATTCTCCCGCGCGGAAGCCGCGCTCTTATCCGGCGCCGACGCCGTCTTTGAGCTGCCTGCCGTCTTTGCCATACAAGCCGCCGAATACTTTGCCTTGGGCGGCGTACTTACCGCCCAAAGGCTCAGCTGCACACACCTTTGCTTCGGCAGTGAGGCCGGGGAGCTTTCCCGTCTGGAAGCTTCTGCCTGCTCCACGCCGCCGGCACAATTAAAATCACGCCTGAAAGACGGCTTTTCCTACGGGCGCGCGCTCTCCTGTTCAGAAGAGCAGCTTCTGCCCAACAATATGCTTGGCATTGAATACTTAAAAGCCATAAAAAAAACCGGCGGCACACTTCTGCCCCTCACTTTAAAGCGTCAACCCGAGTTTTCCTCCGCTCAAATGCTCCGCAATGCGTTAAAAAACGGTACCAATGCCGAACAGATGTACCCTTTTACAGCCAAACCTTTGTTCTGGGAGCAATTTTTTGAGCTTGTAAAATATCGTTTACTCTCCATCACTACAGAAGAGCTGGCCAACATTTGCGGCGTCAGTGAAGGCCTGGAATATAAAATAAAAAAAGAGTGCCTTGCCGCGCAAAGCCTTGACGAACTGATTCTGCGCATTAAAAGCAAACGGTATCCTTATTCCCGTATCAGCCGTATTCTTTGCTGCGCACTGCTGAATATTACCAAGCCAACCCTTGCCGCACTGCTGAACGAGCCTCCCCAGGTACGTCTTTTAGGCATAAAAAAAGAAAAGCTGGCTCTGCTTTCCCTTTTAACCAATTACTACAGCTCCCCTTCAGCCATTGCAGATGCCGCAACCGCGTCCTCTGCGGCAATCGATCAATATGCCACACAGGTCTACTCGCTCTTTTCACCGCTTTCGGGAACGGAGGATTTTACCCTGCCGTTTTTAAAAGTGTAGTTTTTTAAGCAAACGGCACACCTTATCACGGCTGTTGCCGAATATGTGTACATCAATTACTCCAGCTGTGCGCCGATACCTATTCGCCATAGACAGCGGGGCCGCGTTTACAACGCGCAGAAATTGCCCTGTAACGGTATTTTATATATTCCACTCAAAAATAACCGTTTTTACATCCCGATTTCCTTTTTGATTTTATCCACAACAGCAAGCGCTGCCTCCCGTCCCATCATCAAACATTCCTCGGCCTTTTCCAAATTGTCCATAGGAATCGTGCGCAAGTCAGGGTTAATCAGGCAGTCGCTTTCCTCGTACAGCTGTTCTACCACCTGCCAATCGCACATTTCAAAAGAATTCATAATGATTTCTACCAGATTTTTCGCTCTTTCATGTCCCCATCCCTGATAGCCGACATCCACGGCAATCACATATTCCGCGCCCATGGCACGTACCTCGCGGATAGGAACACGTGTCATTGCTCCGCCGTCTACCAATTGCATTCCTTCAATTTCCACCGGCTCAAAAACCCCGGGAATAGCAAAACTTGCATGGCACGCTTTTGAAACCTTTCCTTTGGTAAACGGCACACATCTGCCGGAAATCAAATCGCATGCTATTGCACAAAAAGGCGGATCGCATTCTTCAATATTTTTTCCTTTTGTCAGCATATCTACAAGCTGCTCTGCTTTTTCACCTTTCATAAAACCCATTTTGGGAATCGTAACATCTAAAAAAGAAGAAAGATCAATCGAAGCGCATAATTTCCCGGCCATATACATATCGCTGCCCGTACAAAAAAGCCCGCCGGCAATTGCTCCCGCACTGCAGCCGGCAACAAAATCAAGAGGAATATTGTTTTCCCGCAGCACCTGCAATACTCCGATATGCGCCACTCCATGTGCCGAACCGCCGCCCAGGGCAATACCCACTTTTTTCATAAATCAGTAAACTCCCTAATATATTGAATTGGTGATAGTATTTGTATTTTTTAATAATTCTTTTAATTATATGCCTTCTGAATCCACAGGTTTCCATAGAAGCAGCAAAACAGGCCATAACCTTATGGTTTACTTCAGTTCTGCCTGTTTTATTTCCTTTTTTTATCATCAGCAAAATTCTGTACAACAGCGGCGGCACCACCGTCTTTGCCAAACTGCTGCGGCCGTTCATGAAATTTTTAGATCTGCCCGAAGACGCTGCATTTCCTCTTTCAATGAGCCTTTTGTGCGGGTATCCCACAGGAAGCCGCATCGTTGGCGATATGCAAAAGAACGGCCTGAAAAACTATGAATACTATGCTAATATCTGCTATTCCTCAGGGCCGCTCTTTATTATCGGCAGCGTTGGCACTTTAATGCTAGAAAGTACCCGGAAAGGCTATGCGCTGATGCTGATTCATGTATGTACACTTATAATTTTTACCGTACTCACACGCCCTAAACATTTAAATTTCCAAACAACCGAATATCAACCGCCCAACGGCAGCTTTGGCGGCGCCATTGCCGAAAGCATTACCGCCATTTTACAAATCTGCGGCTTTATGGTGTTTTTTTCGGTAATCAGCGGCATCTTATTTCAATATGTACTGAAAAACCAGCCCCTGCTTATAAACGGACTGATCTCCGGATTTTTGGAATTCACTTCGGGAATAAAAATAATAAGCATGCAACCGATTCTTACCATGCCTATTATCAGCTTCTATCTTTCATTCGGAGGCTGCTGTGTCATTGCCCAATGCCTGGCTCAGCTTAACGGGATCAACAAAAAAAAGTTTATTGCCAATCGCTTGTTCTGCGGCGCTATTGCCTTTCTCTTATGCTGTATATACGAAAAAACCGCGCTATTTGTCCCGCTTTTAATCACCACATGCATCGCCGCGGGAAGCTTTGCAGGAAAGCGCATAAAAGGCCGTTATTTGTTAAAATCCTCTAAATCCTGAGTGATCTGTCCCTCTAATTCACCCACACGGCTTTTCAGTTCCGTAAGCAGATCTACCGCATAATTCTTAGCCGATAGCTTAATCTCTTTTGCATTCTGGCGCGCCATATCAATGATTTTTTTCCCTTCGATCTCCGCATTACGGGTAATCTCATTTTCCGATACCATTTCTTCAGCAGTCTTTTGCGCTGCGGCGATACACTGCTTAGCCTCTTCTTCGGCATCAATTAGGATCTGCCGCCGTTCCTTCATTATATTAGCGGCACGCTCCAGCTCGTTAGGCAGGCTTTCTCTGAGCTCGTCGATAATATCCAGACACGCATCCGCGTCCACAAGGCTTTTATCGGAAAACAGTCCTTTTTTTGTTTGGCTCAATTCTTTCTCCAGCTCGTCTAAAAGATTGGTAATCACGCTATCCATAATCATTCTCCTTTATTTTGTTCTGCCATCAATTTTTCTTTTATAAAATCATGTACGCAGGCCGGCACCATTTTGCTGATATCACCGCCCAGTCGCCCAATCTCCCTGACAATACTGGAGCTTAAAAAACTGTGCTCGCTGCTGGCCATCATAAACAATGCCTGAAAATCCGGATCCAGCTTTTGATTCAGAGTAACCCACTGCAGTTCATATTCAAAATCAGTAATTGCCCTTAAGCCCCGAACGGCCGCAGCCGCACCACGCTTTTTCATATAGTCAACCATTAGGCCTTCAGAAAAATCAATTTCAACATTCCCCAGCCCGGCAACGGAACTGCGAAGCATTTCCAACCGCTCTTCCAATGTAAAAAAATATCTTTTTTCGGAATTATTCATAATGGAAACCACCAGCGTATCCGTCATTTTAGCGGCCCTTGTAATAATATCCAAATGCCCTAATGTAACGGGATCAAAACTGCCGGGATAAATCATCAGTTTCATTCTTTTTCTCCTTTAAAAAGGTCAGACTTCTGCTTCCGTATTTTCTCCGGTCCTCCAAACGGAATAACGGTGCTTCCACGGTAAAATCAGACGCATGCTCCAATATCAAAACGCCGTTTTCTTTTAAAACTGCAAAAGAAAGCGCCACAATCTCTTCATAATATCCCGCCTGATACGGCGGATCAGCAAAGATAAAATCAAATGTCCGCCCCTCCCGGGTCAATTGCGTTAAAACTTGAACGAAATCTCCCTGCAGCACCCTTGTGTTCTCTTCACAGTGCAACAGACGGATATTCTCGCGCACCAGCCCGAGAGAAACGTCTGCAAACACGCACCGCGCCCCAAGAGAAACCGCCTCCAGGCCAACTTGACCGGTACCGGCGAATAAATCCAAAAAGTCTGTTCCCGGAAGATCCGTCCGTATCCTGTTAAAAAGGGCTTCCTTCACCCTGCCGGAGGTAGGCCTTACGAAATCATCCGGCGGTGAAACAAGTCCTCTTCCTTTAAACACACCGCTGATGATCCTCAGCGTATACTTATTTTTCATCATTCTACCACAAAACTACATTTTTTTCAATATCATTTTTTTAATTGTTTAATAAAATCTAAGAGAGATGTCTGCTGTCTGTGCCCAAAAAGATATGCAATACCGCATACAGCAAAAAACAAGACAACCGGAACAAAAAACAAAGGCGCTGAAACGGCATTTGGAGTAGTAATATTATTCAAATACGCAATAGCCGGTTGCGCAAAATCAACCCCCAATGCCGGGTTATAGGAAACAAAAACTGATAAAAGCGGAGAATATGCCAAAAACAACATATACAGCAGAACATATAATCCATCCGACAGTACCTGTGAATTTCCCTCCCACCCACGAAAGGATACCGCCATATAAACAATAATCAAAATAATGGCCGGCAACATGGCAATCATTCCAGCCAAAAACCCCTTCACAGGATGATAGATTCCGTTTTTTGTATCGTTCATCCCTCTTTCCGAAGCATTATTCCAGGCAAGGATCAAAATAAAAGCGATAAATAAAAGGCCAATCAGCACTTTATAGATAAAACCGATATCCACACTTAAAACCAGCATCATGCTGATAAATGATACCACGCAAGCCGCTATCATCAAAAGAAACAGCTTAAAGGAAAAATTAAAAAGTCCTTTCATCACTCACACCTCAATATTCCGTTTTCGGTAACAATCTTGTCCATTCTTACATCAGTTTCTTTTGCCGTCAGTTCTTCCGCTTGCTGGCAGGAAAACGCGGCGCCGATCTTTTGTATCTCTTTTCCCTGTAAAAAACGGTCATAATATCCTTTGCCAAACCCCAACCGATTCAAGGAGGCATCAAAAGCACACATGGGAATGACAGCCGCATCTATGATGCCGCAAAAGACGTCTCCGGAGGGTTCTTCAATTCCATACCTGCCCTTCTGCATTTCGCCGCGCCATTGAACGGGAACAATTCTATCCTCCCGAATTGCCGGCAGCAGCACGTTCTTTTTATTTTCCCACAAAAAATCCCTCAAAGGCGTAACGTCCGCTTCTCCATCGATCGGGGAATACAGCAGCACGGTATTTTTCTCCCAAAGTATTTTCTTTAAGGCCTCGCAAATAGCGGCAGAAAATATTCTGTGGTCTTTCAGCGAAAGTCCTTTTCTGGCCTCCCGGCCTAACCGGCGGTAATCAGTCATGCCGGTATTCCTTCGGAACCCGCGGCGTGATCGACAGCATGATTTCATAGCTGATCGTTCCGCAGAGCGCGGCAAGCTCCTCGGCCGTTATCGCGTCCTCTTCCTGCCTTCCTATCAAAACCACCGGATCCCCCAAAGAAACCCCGGGAATTTCCGTTACGTCGGCCATCATCATATCCATACAGATATTTCCCACAATCGGCGCGCGCTTTCCGTGTATCAGCACCTCTGCCTTATTAGAAAGCAAGCGCCGGTATCCGTCCCCGTACCCTACGGGCAGAACGGCCACACGCATATCGCGCTGGGCTACAAAGGTACCAGAATAACTGACAGCCTCTCCGGCCCTTACTTCATTTACAGCGGCAACGGCCGTTTCCCAGGAAAGAACCGGCTTTACCGGAAAGGTTTCTTTTGTTTCCCCCGACGGATAATAGCCGTATAAAACGATTCCTGCCCGCACCATATCAAAATACAGCTCCGGATAGGAAAGAATGGCGCCGCTGTTTGCGCAATGCACCAGAAAATCACGAAAACCGTTTTGACGGATCTGTTCTAATGCCTCTGCAAAGGCATCCGCCTGCTGTCGGGTATAGGTATCGTCCTGCGTATCCGATGCGGCCAAATGCGTAAAAACCCCTTTCAGCCTAACACGAGAACAACATTTCAATGCATTCAATACCTCCCGAAGTGCCTGCCCGCTGCGCACGCCGGTACGATGCATACCGGTTTCAATTTTTAAATGTACATCTACAAAGGAATGATGCTCCTCACATACTCTCTGCAACCGAAACAAAGCTTCCGCAGAAGACACAGCCTGCTCAATTTGATGAATAACGCACATCTCCTCGCTGCCCAACGGCAAGGCCCCTAAGCATAAAATCGGTACCCGAATTCCGCTTTTTCGAAGCAGCGCGCCCTCCTCTAAAGTGGCGGTTCCAAGATAATCGATTCCCCATGCCTGTGCCTCGGCGGCGATTTGCTCCATACCATGCCCATAAGCATCGGCCTTTACCAACGCCATGATTTTGGTATTTCCTACTCTGTTTTTTACTGCGTTTAAATTCTCTCTAAATGCAGGGAGATCGATCACGCATTTTGTCGGTCTTGCCATAAGAACATCCCCTTATTTTATTTATTATAATACATTTCTGCAAAAAAATAAAGCAAAAACACGTACAAGGTACATGTTTTTGCCTTTTTCACACGTTATACTCTTTCAGCAGACCTGCAGCTTACGGAATATATAGATTTTCTGTCCCTGCTGCGGCGTTTCGCCAAGGTCAGGATTCAGTGCCATAACCTCCTCCATATCTGCCCCGAATCTCTTACAGATATCCCAAAGCGTTTCATTCTTCTGCGCCATATAAATAATAATTCCAAATTCGGGCATATCACAAGCTTCTCCCTGCCGGGCATCGGTGATAATTTCACTGTCCTCACAGGCACAAGGCAAAAACAGAGCAGAAAACGCCGCCCGGATCTCCACCTCCCCGCCGGAAACAAGCACTGCCTGCATATCGGTAAGCGAGGCGCTCGCCATCATTTGCGTATCCTCTTCAAAATCCAGATTATCACAGAGCAAGCGAATCGGAACGGTTACATTAAAGCCCTCCAGTTCTCCGCTGCCTGACGCCATATAAATGACCGAAACCTCGCCGCTTCCCTCTAATTCCGCGCGTCCGTCCAGCATCCGGCAGGAAGTGATCACCGGCGTAAAGTTCACTGAGCTTATCCGGGAAATCGGTGTTTTTCCCTCAGGAATCGGCACACTGATGTGCTGGTTTACCGCGCAGGTGACCGGTTCCCTGGTACAGGAGAGCTTAATGGTCTCTCTTGTGCACTCCAAGCCGCCGCCGGTAGAATAGGCGTCGTTAATCAACGTACACTCCCTGGCTTCAGTCATATATGCGTATCCGCAAAGCATTACGCTATAGGTAAGAATTCTGTTTTCTCCCTCCGCATTCGGCGTTACGGTAACCGTGATATCCTCAACACTCAAATGTACAATCGGCGCACTGCCGCCTTCTACATTTTTCAGCTCAATTAATTGGGAAAAATCCATTTTATCCGATACCTGTATCACAGGCTCATATTCATCGGCAGAGAGATAGATCGTCTGCAGTGGTATCTGCCCGCCCAGAATCAGCTGTCCTGCGGAAAGATGCGCTTCATTTACCGTGGCGTCGGCATTCATACACAGAATTTCCTTTACCTCCGGAACCCGCAGGGAAAGTTCGGTATCATTTGTTACCGTAAACCGAAGCGGGGTTGTAAACGATACGCAGTTGAGCATAACCTTTTCTTCCTTTTTGCGAATATCGTCGCCGGAAAGATCAGTAAGAAGCTCTCTCTGGCAAGGGGTAATCAACGTCCCGGTAATATGTACGCTGCAGGTGAGCATCAGGCTGCCTGCCTCAATATAGCCCCGTACCTTTTCGGCCTCCGCCTTTGCCAGCATATAAGATTTTGGCATAACCCCGGGAATCGTTTCGTTTACGCCGAAGCGCTCGCTGCGCTCTGTTTTTCTGATCTCTCCATCGGCCGTTTTATAGATGGCACAAAATTTTACAACCCCTTCAACTAAGGCTTCATTATTAAGCATTTCACAGCGGCCGCAACAGGCAAGCGCGGTAACGCTAAGCAGTTTTGCTCCCTCTTCCAGCAGTTCTTTAGCGCTGACCTTTACCGTTATATTCCTTGTATCAAAGCAATCAAATTTTACCGTTTCTCTGTTACATTCCATCATGCCAACCTCCGTAATTTGAATTTTACTGTTCTTCTACAATAAAATATATAACCGGCTATTTGAAAATATTCTTGTTTTTCCTAAATTTACTTTCGCCCCAAACTTTTTTTGAAAGATTCCTTCTATATATAAAATTGTGCATTGCATTTTTCGCAAAATTTGTTATAATAATAAAAAACAAATAGGTTTTGAGGTGAATTTATGGTCAGCTACAGGCTCAGCATCCGTAAAATTGAAAGAAACGATATTCCGTTTTTAGTGGATTGGACAAGCAATCACCCTCATATCAAAGGCTTTCACGGATATCTTCCCAAAACGGTCAGCGAAGGCAACCAATGGTTTCAGCGTTCACTGCTGGATAAAACCCGGGATGATTACTTGATCTATGCCACCGAAGAGGGCGGAGAAAAATATCCGATCGGCATGCTGGGGCTGGTCAATATCGATGACGCCAACCGCAAGGGCGAATATTATATTCTTATCGGCAACGAAGAATTCCTGCACCGGGGCATTGCCTACCGCACCTCGAACGAAATGATCGTAAACACTTACTTTAAAAATTTTGAATTTTCCAAAGTATATGCCTGCATTGATAAAGAAAATTATCCCGCTCAAAAATTAGCTGAAAAGCTCGGTTTCAGAAAAGAGGGCGTTATGCTTTCGGATATTCTTCTGCCCGACGGCACGCCGGTGGACAGAATCTATTACGGCCTTTTGGCCTCGGACAGACTTTAAATTTTGCTCGGGCATTTTCCCGAAAGCGCCGCACGCGGCGCTTCCGTTTTGATTGGAAGTTTTTTATGATTATTCTCGGCTTTGATCCGGGCCTTGCAACCTTAGGCTTCGGCGTAATTGAATCCAACGGCCATAAGCACAAAATGATAGAATACGGCATTATTTCCACGCCTCCGGACATGCCCACACCCGTCAGGCTCAGGAACATCTACACTGACGTCACCACGGTCATTGACCGCTTTCGGCCTGACGCCATCGCCATAGAGGAGCTGTTTTTCAATAACAACGTAAAAACGGCGATCAATGTTGCCCAGGCGCGCGGCGCACTGCTCGCGGCCGCTTCCATGAAAACAGATAACCTTTATGAATATACGCCGCTGCAGATCAAACAGGCCATCGTAGGCTACGGCCGAGCCGATAAGCACCAGGTTCAGCAAATGGTAATGTACTTTTTAAACCTTGACAAAATCCCCAGACCCGACGACGCTGCCGACGGTCTCGCCGCTGCCATCTGCCATGCGCATACAGCTAAAATGAGTTCCCAGTTCAAAATAAAATAGGAGTATTTTATGTACGCATTTATAAACGGTACTATAGAAGAAGCCGATTCTGAAGGAATCGTGATCGAGGCCGGCGGAATCGGCTATTTTGTACAGTGCACCGCCGGTGTGCTCAGCAATGTTTCCGTGGGTCAGAAAGCCAAAATTTTTACCTACCAGCATGTGCGCGAGGACGCCATCGTTCTCTTCGGTTTTCTTTCCAAGGAAGAACGCACTATGTTTCTACGCCTGATTTCCGTCAGCGGTATCGGCCCGAAAATCGCACTGCAGATCCTCTCGGCTGTTTCCGCGCGAGAGCTCGCTATCATTTTAGTAAGCGGCGACAGCGCTGCTCTGACCAAGGTTCCCGGCGTAGGTAAAAAGACGGCACAGCGCATGATCTTGGAGCTGCGCGAAAAAGTAGATAATGACGAACTCCTTCCCCAAAACGCCGCTTTCAGCGCTTCCGCGCCGGCCGACGGCATGATTGCCGACGCCGTATACGCTCTTGCGGCCCTGGGTTATTCCTCTGCCGAGGCGGCAAAAGCGGTGGAAGCCGCCGCTCCCGGCTGCCGCAATACCGAGGAGATTCTCCGCACGGTATTAAAGAACTTTGACAGGAGGTAACCTATGATTGAAGAAGAACGGATCATCACCTCCGGCCTGCTGGAAGAGGATTCCGAAAACGAAAACTCCCTGCGCCCCAAAACACTGAACGATTATATCGGCCAGGAAAAGGTAAAAGAAATGATCGGCATTTTCATCTCCGCCGCACGAGAGCGGAAAGAAGCTCTGGATCACACCCTTTTATACGGCCCCCCGGGCCTGGGAAAAACCACTCTTGCCAATATCATCGCCTCGGAGATGGGCGTCTCCATCCGCGTAACCAGCGGTCCCGCCATCGAGCGGCCGGGAGATCTGGCGGCCATCCTTACAAATCTGAATGAAAACGATATTCTCTTTATTGATGAAATTCACCGCCTAAACCGTAGTGTGGAAGAGGTTCTCTATCCCGCTATGGAGGATTTCGCGCTGGATATCATGATCGGAAAAGGCCCTTCGGCGCGTTCGGTAAGGCTGAGCCTTCCCCCGTTTACGCTGATCGGCGCAACCACGCGTGCCGGGATGCTGACGTCTCCCCTGCGCGACCGGTTCGGCGTTATCTGCAGGCTGGAAATGTACAATGCCGCCGAGCTTGCTCAAATTATCACCCGCAGTGCATCAATCCTTGAAATTCCCATAGAAGATTCCGGCGCTTATGCGATATCCCGCCGTTCCCGCGGAACACCGAGAATTGCCAACCGGCTGCTCAAACGTGTGCGTGATTTTGCTCAGGTAAAAGGCGACGGCGTTGTAACCGAGGCCATTGCGGACTGCGCACTGGAAATGCTGGAGGTTGACCGGCTGGGTTTGGATTCCAGCGATCACCGCGTACTGCGCACTATGATCGAAAAATTCGGCGGCGGTCCGGTAGGGCTTGACACCCTGGCCGCTTCCACCGGCGAAGAAGATATCACGATTGAGGACGTGATCGAACCGTTTTTATTACAGCTGGGTTTTATTTCCCGTACGCCGCGCGGCAGAATCGTACTGCCGGCAGCCTACAAGCATTTAGGAATGGAATGTCCTCAGGACGCAAGGCAGATGAAGCTGCCTATGGAAGAATATGATGAAGACAAGTGATTTTTACTATGAGCTGCCCAAAGAATTGATTGCGCAAACGCCCACGGAACCGAGAGATCACGCCAGGCTGCTTGTCTATAACCGAAAGGCAAAAAGCATTGAGCACCGGCGTTTTTATGAGCTTCCCCGATATCTGCGCAAGGGCGATTGTCTAGTCATTAATGAAACAAAAGTCCTTCCCGCCAGGCTGCTGGGAGAACGGGAGGATACCGGCTCCTTTATTGAGTTTCTTCTGCTGCGGCGGCTTGATGCGGACACCTGGGAAATTCTTGCGCGGCCCGGCAAAAAAGCAAAGCCCGGACAGCGTTTCGTATTCGGCGGTGAACTGACCGCCGAGGTGATTGAGGTTTGCACGGACGGCAATCGCATTGTGCGTTTTTTTTATAACGGTATTTTTGAAGAGATTTTGGACAGGCTGGGCAATATGCCCCTGCCGCCCTATATTACCCAAAAATTAGAAGATAAAGAGATGTATCAAACGGTATACGCCAAAGAAACCGGTTCCGCCGCGGCACCGACGGCAGGCCTTCATTTCACGCCGCAGCTGTTGGAGGAAATCAAAGCCATGGGAGTGGAAATCGTTCCCGTTCTACTGCATGTGGGCCTGGGCACGTTTCGTCCCGTAAAAGTAGAGGATGTAACCAGCCATAAAATGCACAGCGAATACTATTCGGTATCGCGGGAAGCTGCCGAAACCATCAACCGATGCCGTCAAAGAGGCGGTCGGATTGTCAGCGTGGGAACCACCAGCTGCCGTACCCTGGAAAGCGCCGCCGATCCGCTGGGACAGCTGCACGCCCAAAGCGGCGAAACTGATATTTTTATCTATCCCGGCTACACCTTTAAAGCCGTTGATGCCCTGATTACCAATTTTCACCTTCCCGAATCGACGCTGCTGATGCTTGTCAGCGCGCTTTGCAGCAAGGAAGAAATCATGGATGTATACGAAACCGCCAAGAAAAACAATTACCGCTTTTTTTCCTTTGGCGACGCCATGCTGATTTTATAATCTCCGCATTTTTTATGCGGTAAATACGAGGTTTTACATGAAAACGGATCAGTTTTCCTTTGAAATTTTAAAAGAATGCCGGCAGAGCGGTGCCAGAATCACCCGCTTTACCACGCCCCACGGCGTTATTGAAACGCCTGTATTTATGCCGGTGGGAACGCAGGCTACGGTAAAAGCAGTCTCTCCCGAGGAATTAAAAGAGGTTCACTCCCAAATTATCCTCTCCAATACCTATCATCTGTATCTGCGGCCCGGCCATGAATTGATAAAAAAGATGGGCGGCCTGCACCGCTTTATGCACTGGGACCGTCCTATTTTAACCGACAGCGGCGGTTTTCAGGTATTTTCCCTTTCGGACCTGCGCAAAATAAAAGAAGAGGGCGTCGCCTTTTCTTCCCATATTGACGGCTCCAAGCATCTGTTCACACCGGAAAAAGTAATGGAAATCGAGCAGGCGCTGGGTTCGGATATCATGATGCAGCTGGACGTCTGTTCCCCTTACCCCTGCGAATACCATGATGCCAAAATAAATATGGAGCGTACGCTGCGCTGGCTGGAGCGCAGCTGCCGTGCCTGGACGAATCCCTCCCAGGCGCTGTTCGGCATCGTACAAGGCAGTATGTACAAGGATCTCCGCCGGGAAAGCGCCATAGCAACCGCCGGCTTTTCCGATTGCCCCGGAATTGCCGTCGGCGGCCTGAGCGTAGGCGAGCCTAAGGATATCATGTATGAGATTTTAGAAGATATCATGCCGCTGCTGCCGAAGAACAAGCCCCGGTACCTGATGGGCGTAGGATCACCGGACTGCCTGGTGGAGGGCTTTACCCGCGGCATCGACATGATGGACTGCGTGCTACCCACCCGTATCGCCCGCAACGGCACGGTTATGACCGGCAGCGGAAAATTAGTAGTCCGCAACGCAGAATATAAAGAAGATCCCCATCCGCTGGACGAGGAATGTGACTGCTACGCCTGTCAGCACTATTCGCGTGCCTATATCCGCCATTTGATCAATGCCGGCGAAATCATGGGCGCCCGTTTAGCCTCCATCCACAACATCCGCTTTCTGCATAAGCTGACCGAAGATCTGAAGAAAGCGATTTGGGAGGACCGTTCCCTTGATTTTAAAGCAGAATTTTTATCAAAATACGGGTATTAAATCTTTTTTATCAAAATTTCACTTGTAAAAAGAGAGATTCTCTGATAATATATGTTACAATAAAAACGGAAAGGAACTATCGATAATGATTGAAAATTTTGTATTTCTGGAAGAAACGGCTCAGCAAGCAAATTCCACCGGCGTATTAAGTGGGCTGGAAAGTTCTCTTGGCCTTATTATCATAATGATAGCGATGATCGCCATTATGTGGTTCTCCGGTCGTAAGCAACGGAAGCGCCAAAAGCTGATGCAGGAGAGAAAAAATAACCTGAAAAATGGGGACCGCGTCATGATGGACTGCGGCATCTATGGTGTAGTAAAAGATATCAAGGATGACATTGTAACGATATCCGTCGGCCCGGACGAAACTACGCTGGTTTTCAACAAGGCGGCGATTGCCGTTGTGGAGTATGACGAGGATAAAGTAGATCTGAGCCGGGAACAGGCAAAGGACATGGAAAAGAAATAAATATTTTACCGTATGCCGTTTTTATCGCATACGGTATTTTATTTTTGGATCCAAGCCGTTACGGCGTTAAGCGAAGGCAACACGGCCAAAGTTTTGGCCGCATACTCCGGCGCGGGAACTTTCATATCCGGTACGCAGATCACTGGGATGCCGGCAGTAAAAGCAGCCTGTATCCCCGCTTCGGAATCCTCCAGCACCAGCGCTTCCTGCGGAAGGGTTTCCGTTTTTTCCAGCGCCTTTAAAAAGATATCCGGCGCAGGCTTACTGCGCGCCACTTCGTCTCCGCATACAACCGCGGTAAAATATTCCGTTATGTTTGCCTTTTCCAAAATCGCCAGCACTCGCCTGCGAGTGCTGGAGGACGCCACGGCGCACAAAATTCCCTGCTTTTTCAGCTGCGCAAGCAATGGGAGCAAGCCTTCTTTCAGCGGAACGCCGCTATGCAATAAAATTTCATCCAGTTCTTTATGTATCTGATCCAGCACGGCCTTTGCTGCAAAATCCTGCCCATAGTGCTCTGCCAGTAAAAAAATTCCGTGCTGTTCGTTAACCCCTAAAAGCCGCGTGTAAAACGCAAGGTCGCAGGAAAGCCCCATCTCTTCCGTTTTGCGCTTAAAAAGCCGGAAGCTGATCCTTTCACTGTCGATCATCAAGCCGTCCATATCAAAAACAACAGTTCTCAAGTCCATTTTTCCTTATCCATTCTTAAAAAAGGTACTTTTTAAGTGTAGCGGTATAAAAATTTTTTACACCTTCATGTGCTTTAAATCCATTTTTTCATAATTTTCAATATAATTCAGCACATCTTCGGTTGTTGTAAAAAACGGATACATTTCCCGGCACTCCGGTTTTAAAAAGTTTTCCCGGATAGCGCGCTCCAGCATGAGCATCATCTCATCATAAAAACCGTCCACATTGAACACCGCAATCGGTTTATTATGCCGCGCCAGCTGCTTCAGTGTTAAAATTTCAAAAAATTCCTCATACGTACCGATTCCGCCGGGGGTCACAATAAATCCTTCGGAATTAAATTCCATAATCTGCTTGCGTTCCCGCATCGTACGCGTACGTATAAACTGATCGCACGCAGTATTCAAAATTTCCTCATCGGTAAAAAACTCCGGTACAACGCCGGTAACATATCCTTTGCCCTCTGCCATGCCGCGCGCTACCGCGCCCATCATTCCGGTGGCGCCACCGCCGTATACCAGCTTATGGCCTCTTTTTGCCATCTCCAGGCCAAGCGCCTCGCCCGCCTTTATATAGCTTTCGGCAATCGTATTGCTTGCCGCGCCGTAAACGCATATGTTCATATCTTTCCTCCGTTATGTCAATATAAATTTATCCAGAATATCCACTGTTCCGCTGCCCATAATCAAAACTAAATCTCCCGGCTGCAGCTGCTCCTTCAAATAGGCACCACATTCCTCCATACCGGGAATATACAGGCAGTCGCTTCCGTACTTTTCCCTGATTGTATCTACGATCATTTTAGAATTGATCGTAGGATCAAAAGGCTCCCGATCTCCGTATACATCAATAATCACCGTCTTATCCGCCCCGCAGAAACAGTCCACAAGCCGGTCAAACTGCGCTTTTGTCCGTGAAAACAGCGCCGGCTGATAAATAAGCCAAAGCCGATTTTTTTGTATCGGCGCAGTCGCCCGGATCGTAGCTGCCACCTCTTCGGGGTGGTGTCCGTAATCATTATAAATTTTTGCGCCATTCCAGGTTCCGCGGTATTCAAAGCGTCTGCCCGCGCCGGTAAACTCCAGCAGCCCCCGAAGAATTTTTTCCGCCGGAATTCCGCCAAGCTCGGCAGCAATGATCGCCGCCATGGAATTCAGCACATTCACCATTCCGATAACAGAGAGCTTTACCCGGTAAGTAAAGCTTCCGTTTTTAAAGAGATCATATTCCGCGCAGCCGTCATCGCCAAAGCATATATTCCGGGCGGAATACTCCGCCTGAGGATCCAGGCCATAGCTTACGGTCTTCCTGCCGCACTCCGCCAGCAGCCTGCGGGTGCGTTCATCGTCATAGCATCCTATCACAAACCCATTCTCCGGCACAAGGCTGCAGAACTTCAAAAAAGACCGGTAAATATTTTCCACCGTTTTAAAATAATCCAGGTGATCCGAATCGATATTCAGCACAACGGCTATGTACGGATGCAGCGTAAGGAAGGAATCCACATACTCACAGGCCTCCGTAATAAAAAACTCTTCCCGGCCCGTATATACATTGCTTTGAATACTCGGCAGCACACCGCCGATATGAATCGTCGGCTCCACGCCCGCACTGTAATAAATCTGAGAGAGCATCGCCGTAGTGGTGGTCTTTCCATGAGTTCCCGCCACGGCAATACATTTTTGGCACTGCTCGGAAATCAGTCCCAACATCGCAGCACGGTCAATACAGGGTATTCCATTGGCCTCCGCATAGGCCCGCTCGCAATTTTCCGGCGGAATTGCCGCCGAAAACACGACCAGATCCGCATCTTTCACATTCTCCACACTGTGACCGACAGAAATTTTAATTCCCATTTCCGCCAGGCGTCTTACCGCCTCACTGTCAGCTCTGTCGGATCCACTGATATGTCCAAAGCCCCAATTATGCAAAATTTCGGCAAGACCGCACATACTGTGCCCGCCGATGGCAATAAAATGAATATTTTTATTTTTATAATCGTTTAAAACAATCATCCGTATTACGCCTCTTTTCCTCACACTGCCCTTATTATTATACCAAAAATATGCTTTTATTACAATAGGTTTTATATCATATGAGCCAAGCGGCTAAATTAGCACGCAACATTCAAATTCATTCCGGGTTCTGTCCATCAGGATTTGATGGTTTTTAAAACTTGCTCCCCCCGTTTCTTTTGCATAAAAAAATCCTGTCAGAACCCTCTGACAGGAAAATTATCTGCTTAACAGCGGTATTTAACTTCTATCCGAACACTCGTTTAATCGCTTCCAAATATCCGTAGCCGTTTACGGTATCCGGTTCCAGATAACTGCCCTCGGTCCACTCGTTCCAGGCGTTGATCGTAAGGATCCTGTCCTTTTCCGGCCTGCTTTCCAGATAAGCTTTCAATTCCCGCAGCGCCTGCTCAAACTGCTGCGGTGAAATCTCCAAAATTCCGGTAAAGGGATATCCGTAATCGCCCCAGATATCGCTCTGTATTGTCCGCGGCGAAGCATCCCAGCCCATGGTCGCGTTGGGATAATACGGTACGGTAAGCTCTTCTTCATATTTTCTGCAATCCTCAAACACCTTAGCCTTGATCTTTTCAAAAGAATGCTTAGGAAAATCAAACGGACTGTGATGCGCCCAAACATAGCTGGTAGCGCTGTCAAAGCCGAGATAATCCAACTGCTCTTTCGGGGAAACCAGTACGCCGTCGCCCTCCAGGATTTTTACATTAAATAGCACCGCGTTCAGATGCAGCTCACCTAAGCCCGCCCTGCGCACTCTTTTCCGGAAATCCTCCAGTACGCGCTTACAGTTTTCAATGCCGCCAAGGCTTTTAATCAAGGTATCCAGCTCATAAAAAGAAAAATATAAGCCGCCGTTCACCCGCCAATAAGAAGAATGCGAAAAATATTTTTCAATGCAGTAATCAGTTGCCTTCACAAAAGCAGGCTCATCCACAATACATTCCATACAATAGTTCCCCGCATTGGAAAGCTGCGTCGGATGAATATTTCCCCACCGTTTATGATTGGCATACATCAATGCAAATTTTGTTCTGTGATTGTTTTTTGCCTTCATATACCCCTCTTCCAGGCAGCGGCAAAGAAAGGAACGATCCTCAAACCAATACCAGTCAAACAAAAAGCAATCCACACCGTGATCTGCCGCGGCATCTATTTTCTTCTCCATTACCTGAGGATCTGCCTCGTCCTCATACCCCCAAAGCGGAACCTTGGGCTGCTGATGCCCCTCAAAGCGCGGCGTCGCATATTTCATAAGCTGCCATTCCGTCCAGCCTTTGCCGTGAAAACGCTCATTTGCGGGATCAACATGCCAGTTAGGAAAATAATAAGCCGCAGTCTGAAATCCGTTTGCCATAAAATTCACCTCATTTTTTTATTATTTTACCACAAGTTGATTTGTAATATTTTCCACACTTGGAT
>CAJMLN010000039.1 GCA_905214315.1 uncultured bacterium
TTTCGGAGCAGGGAAAACAGCGAGTCAAACTGACAGTAAACATAAAATGTTTTGTCCGCCATAGAGGAAGCTCCTTTCTTGAATTGTTCTGATTATATCATTATCCGGCTTAAAAACAGTGAAGATTTTATGAAATTTATATAAAAAAGTACGGGGTCAAACTTTTTGCCGGCTTTTTGTACGGATTCATTAAAAATCACTTTTAAGAAAGCCGTAAATATGGTACAATGATAAAAAACAAAAGGCGGTAAAAGATATGAAGATCGGAATGTGCGGAAGCATTTTAAGTGAAATGTATGAAAAGGCAGCCGCGGCCGGCTTTGACTATTTTGAGTGCAGTTTTTCCGATATGGCGGTGCGTCCCGAAGAAGACGTGCTTGCCGCGGAGCGGAAAATTGCGCAGATCGGTCTGCCGGTGCTGTGTGCTAACGGATTGCTCAAGGGCGGTATTGTGCTTATCGGTGAAAATGTTACGCCGGAGGGGGAACTGCGGGCATATCTGGCGCACGGTTTTTCGGCAATGCGACGGCTGGGCGTTAAGAGGGTGGTGTTCGGTTCCGGAGCTGCGCGAAAAATGCCGGAGGGGATGGATGCCGCGGCAGCGCATCGGCAGCTTCTGCAGGCGGCGCGGATTGTGGGCGATACGGCGGCCGAATATGGCTGTATCGTTGTAATGGAGCCGCTTTGCCATTATGAGACCAATACGTTAAACAGCGTATCCGCCGGGGCGGCATTTGTGCGGGAGCTGAATCATCCCAGTGTAAAGCTGCTGGCGGACAGCTATCATATGCGGGTGGAAAATGAAGATTTTGCCGTGATAAAAGAAAATGCCGATATTCTGGAGCACGCGCATATTGCACAGGCTAAGGCCGGCAGCAATGAGGTGCGCAGCACGTTGGACTGTGAAGATTGTTATAATATGCGCGCGTTTGTGGAAATGCTGAAGGGTTGCGGTTATAAGGGCGGTATTTCGGTGGAAGCCTCCGCGAAGACCGGCGATTGGGAAACGGACCTGGCCGAATCGGTGAAGGCGCTTCGCATATGGCTGAAATAGCGGAGTACGCGTTTTCCCGTCAGGAAAAGCTGCTGGGGAATGCGGCCATGGAAAAATTGGCTGCGGCGCATGTGGCGGTGTTCGGTCTGGGGGGCGTCGGCTCCTTTGCGGCTGAGGCGATAGCCCGGGCAGGGGTAGGCAAAATCACGCTGGTGGATCATGACACTGTGTCGCTAAGCAATATCAACCGGCAGCTGCCGGCGCTGCATTCTACCCTGGGACAGTATAAAAGCGCGCTGATGCGGCGGAGAATTTTGGATATCAATCCCCATGTGCAGGCGGAGGAAAAATGCGTTTTTTTTGATGCGTCCACGCAGGCGCAGTTTGATTTTTCAAGCTTTGATTTTGTGCTGGACTGTATTGATTCGGTTTCCTCCAAGGTGCTGCTGATACAGTGCGCGGCAGAAGCAGACGCAAAAATCATTTCGGCCATGGGGACGGGCAATAAGCTGGATCCTTCCCGGTTTACGGTAACGGATATCAGCAAAACGAGCTATTGCCCTCTGGCACGGGTGATGCGCACCAGGCTGCGCAAGGCGGGAATCGTACATCTGCCGGTGGTCTGGTCGCCGGAGGAGCCTCTGCGGCGCGAGGGGGTGCCGGCCAGTATTTCCTTTGTACCGCCGACGGCGGGGCTGCTGATGGCCGCCTATGCTGTAAAGGAGCTGATTGTATGAAAACCGTACTGATTACCGGAGCCTCCGGCGGAATCGGACAGGCCTGTGCAGGTATTTTTGCGCAGAACGGCTATTTGCCGATTCTGCACTACCATAAAAACGAAGCGGCGCTTGGTCTGGCGGAGGAGCTGGGCGGGCTTGCCGTGCAGGCGGATCTCTCCTGCCCAGAAGAAGTGCAGGGGATGTTTGCGGAAATTTTTGAACGTTTTCAGAATCTGGATGTGCTGATCAATAACGCCGGAGCTGCGCACAGGCAGATGCTTTGCGATATGACGCCTGCCCAATGGCAGGGTGTTTTGGATAGTAATTTGACGGGGACGTATCATTGCATTAAATGCGCACTTGAGCATATGATGTGGAACGGAGGAAGAATTATTAATATTTCCTCTGTTTGGGGGCAGTGCGGCGGCAGCTGCGAGGCCGCCTATTCTGCGGCAAAGGCCGGGGTGATCGGCCTGACCAGGGCGTTGGCAAAGGAGTACCCGAATATCGGCGTAAACTGTATTTGCCCCGGCGTAATCGACACGCCGATGAACAGCGGCTTTTCTGCGGAGGAAAAACAGGCGCTGCTGGAGCAGATTCCGGCGGGGCGCTTCGGCAGGCCCGATGAGGTAGCCGCCGCCGCGCTTTTTTTGGCGTCGGACAGCGCGGCCTATATTACCGGGCAGGTTCTGGCTGTAAACGGCGGCCTGTATATATAAGGAGAAAATATGGACTGGATCAGAATTACTGTGAAAACAACGACCGAGGGCTCGGATGTTGTGGCGGATATTCTGGGTGAAATTTCTGCCGGCGGCGTAATTATTGAGGACGCCGCGGATATTTTGGCCTATAACCGCCCGAAGGAAGAATGGGATTATATCGATGCGCATCTTGCCGACGGATATGATCCGGAGGTCTGCGTCCGCGGCTTTATCGGCCGGGAGGACGCCGCGGAGGCTGAGTCGTTTGTTCTGCAGGGGCTGCGGAACATTAAAAGCAACGCGCCGGATTTCCCCTGGGGAAGCCTGCGGATGGAAACAGACATTGTAAAGGACGAAAACTGGGCGGAGAACTGGAAAAAATATTATAAGCCCTTTAAACCGGGCAAATATATTGTAATAAAACCGTCCTGGGAAGAATATGCGCCGCAGAAGGAAGATTTAGTACTGGAGATGGATCCCGGCGCGGCCTTTGGCACGGGCGCGCACGAGACGACGCGCATGTGTATTCTTTTGCTGGAGGAGTATGTAAAAAAAGGCTGTGCCGTGCTGGATGTAGGCTGCGGCACCGGGGTGCTGGCCATGTGCGCGGCGCTTTTGGGCGCTGAAAGCGTGCACGCGGTGGATATTGACGCCGAAGCCGTAAAGGTGGCAAAGGCCAATGCGGAGCGCGGCGGCTTTGCCATTGATGTGGAATGCGGTAATTTACTGGAAAACCGGTACGAAAACGCGGACATTGTGGTAGCCAATATCATTGCCGATGCGGTGATGAAGCTGGCGCCTGCCGCGAAAGAGCATTTGAACGACGGCGGTATTTATATTGTCTCCGGCATTATCCGGGAGCGGGCCGACGAAGTGGAGGCCGCGCTTACGGCGCAGGGCTTTGAAAAGCTGCAGAGGCTTACCCAGGGAGAATGGACGGCTATGGCCTGGAGAAAGTAAATGGACGATCTTTTCAGTTTTGCAAAACAGAATACGGCCGCACCTCTGGCAGAACGTATGCGGCCGAGGAATTTTGACGAGTTCTTCGGGCAGCAGCATATTGTGGGCAAGGGACGCCTGCTGCGGCGCGCTATTGAGGCGGACCGGCTTACCAGCTGTATCTTTTACGGCCCGCCGGGCTGCGGAAAGACAAGCCTTGCCTCCCTTGTGGCGAATGTGTGCTCGGCGCATTTTGAAAAGCTGAATGCCGTTACCGCGGGCGTAGGCGAGGTACGGGAAATTATTCAGGCCGCGCAGGAGCGGCGCAGGCTTTACGGTAAGCCGACAGTGCTTTTGCTGGACGAGTGCCACCGCTGGAGCAAGGCGCAGTCCGACGCGCTGCTGCCGGCGCTGGAAAACGGCACGATACAGCTGATCGGCTCTACCACGGAAAATCCGTATATCAGTCTGACGCGGGCGCTGCTTTCCCGCTGCCGGGTATTTGAGTTTCAGCCTTTGAAAGAGGCGGATATCGCCGCCGCAGTGGAGCTGGCGTTAAAGGATAAACAGCGCGGCTACGGCAATATGGAGATTGCCTTTGCGCCTGAGGCACTGAAGCACATTGTTTCCGTCGCCGCGGGGGATGTGCGTACGGCGCTGAACGCGGTGGAACTGGCAGTACTGACGACCGCGCCCGACGCGCAGGGGAAAATTTTTATTTCGCTGGAGACGGCGGAGGAGTCCATTCAGAAACGGGCGGTTGCGATAGACGAGGGTTTATATTACGATATGCTCAGCGCCTTCTGCAAAAGTCTGCGGGGAAGTGACCCGGACGCGGCGGTGTTCTGGGCCATGCGCCTGATAGAGGGCGGCGCGGATCCCCGCGTGATAGCGCGGCGGATGATCGTACATGCTTCCGAGGATGTAGGACTGGCCGAGCCGATGGCGCTTCTGCAGGCCACGGCCGCGATGGACGCGGTGGAGAAGATCGGCTATCCTGAATGCCGGCTGGCGCTGACGCAGGCAATTATTTTTATTACCGTTTCTCCCAAGAGCGACAGCGTAACCAAAGCGCTTATGGGCGCGGCAGAGGATGCCGCGCTGCCGGTTACGGTGCCCCCGCATCTGTGCGACAGTCACTATTCCGGTCACGAACAGCTAAATCGGGGGGTGGGATATCGCTATCCCCATGATTTTGAAGGCCATTTTGTAGAGCAGCAGTATCTGCCGGAGCAGCTTACCGGAAGGCGATATTATATTCCTACGGAGCAGGGCGCGGAAAAAAAGATAAAAGAGAAGAAAGAGCATGGACATTATTGAAATTAAAAACGTAAGCTACCGCTATGACGAGGAATCGCCAGAGGTACTAAAGCAGGTGAGTCTTACCATAAAAAAGGGCGAGTTTCTGTGTATTTTAGGCCATAACGGCAGCGGAAAGAGCACGCTGGCCAAGCTGATTAACGGCCTCTTTATTCCTACCGAAGGCTCTGTTACGGTAAACGGCATGGATACCCGGGAAGAGAAGAAGCTGCTGGATATCCGCAAGTGCGCGGGTATGGTGTTTCAGAATCCGGATAACCAGATGGTAGCTACCGTTGTGGAGGAGGACGTGGCCTTTGGCCCTGAAAATTTAGGCGTACCGCATGAGCAGCTGCGCGGCCGGGTGGATGACGCACTGCGGGCGGTCAATATGCTTGATTTTGCCAAAAGCGCACCGCATCATCTCTCCGGCGGACAGAAACAGAGAATAGCGATTGCCGGCATTCTGGCCATGGAGCCGGAAATTCTGATTATGGACGAGGCCACGGCGATGTTGGATCCCAAAGGTCGGGCGGAGGTGCTGGATACCGTGAAGCGCTTAAACCGTGAAAAAGGCATTACCGTGGTGTACATCACCCACTTTATGGAAGAGACCGTAGAGGCCGACCGCATTGTGGTTATGGGGGAGGGACGGCTCCGGATGGAAGGGACCCCCCAGCAGATCTTTGCGCGGGAGGAAGAGCTGGATGCGCTTACCCTGGAGGTGCCGGAGGTTACCAGAATCGCCCGGGAGCTGCAGAACCGGGGCATTGCTGTTGACCGTAATATTTTAACGTTGGAGGAACTTATCGAAGCCTTATGTCAATTTGTATAGAACACTTAACCCATGTGTATAATCCGGATTCTCCGTTTTCGGTGGCCGCGCTGGAGGATGTAAGCCTTACCGTGCAGGACGGGGAATACGTCTGCATTATCGGCCATACCGGCAGCGGAAAAAGCACGCTGGTGCAGCACTTTAACGGTATCTTAAAGCATAGCAGCTGTGAAAAAATGGTGATAGAGGGCGTAAACCTGCTGGAGAAAAAGCCTGATTGGAAGCTGCTGCGGCGCCGGGTGGGCATGGTGTTTCAGTATCCGGAATATCAGCTGTTTGAGCAGACTGTGGAGGAGGATATTGCCTTCGGCCCGAAAAATTTGGGGTTTTCAGCTGAGGAAATAGAACAGGCTGTTTCCGAAAGCATGGAAATGGTGGGGCTGGAAGAAACTTTGCGCAAGAGCTCGCCCTTTGAGCTTTCCGGCGGGCAGAAGCGCCGCGCGGCTATCGCCGGGGTGCTTTCGATGCGGCCGGGGCTTTTAGTGCTGGACGAGCCGATTGCCGGGCTGGACCCGAAGGGCAAGCGTGAAATTTTAGAGGTGATTGACCGATACCGCCGAAAGAACAGTGCGACGGTTATTATGATTTCCCATAATATGGATGATATTGTAAAGGTTGCAGACAGGGTGATCGTAATGCACAAGGGGAAAAAGGCAATGGACGGTACGCCCGCACAGGTATTTTCCCGTCAGGAAGAAATTTTGGCGCTGGGGCTGGGGCTGCCGGTAGTAAGCAGGCTGGTGCAGCGGCTGAATGAACGGGGCAAAAATATTCCTGCCTCCATTTGCCGCAGCGAAGAGCTTATTGCCTATATTACGGGGGAGAAAGAATGAAGGATATTACATTAGGTCAGTTTTATCCCGTGGAAAGCCCGATCCATTCGCTGGATCCGCGGACAAAAATCCTGTGCACGATTGTGTTGGTGGTCTTTGTATTCCTCTGCGGAACGTTTATTGGCTTTGGAATTTCCGCTTTGTTTATTGTCCTGGTGACTTGCCTGGCGCATATTCCGCTCAAAAATATGCTGAAAGGACTAAAAGCGGTCTATTTTTTACTGATCTTTACCTTTATATTGAATATTTTCTTTTATTCAGCCGGCAATGTTCTGTTTGAAATCTGGTTTATCCGCATTACCGACGGAGGGCTGATCCGCGCGGCGTTTATGGCGCTGCGGCTGATGCTGCTGGTTACCGGCGCGGGGCTTCTGACGCTTACCACGTCGCCCATTGAGCTTACCGACGGCATCGAAAGCCTGCTTTCACCGCTTAAAATCATCGGCTTTCCCGCCCATGAGATTGCGATGATGATGAGCATTGCCCTGCGGTTTATTCCTACCCTAAGCGAGGAAACCGATAAAATTATGAAGGCGCAGGCGGCGCGCGGCGCCGTGTTTGATGAAGGCGGCTTGGTAAAACGGGCCAAGGCGATCGTACCGCTGCTGATTCCGCTGTTTGTAAGCGCTTTCCGCCGGGCGGAGGAACTGGCCATGGCGATGGAGGCGCGGTGCTATCACGGCGGCAAAGGAAGGACACGGCTGAAGATTTTAAAATTTAAGTACAGGGATCTCGCCGCGGCGGGGATAATTCTGCTGTTTGCGGCGGCTATTTTAACGGATAAACTGATTTTGGCGGATGTTTTGCCGTATCTGGCAGGTTGATATGCGGATTGCGATGATTGTGGAATATGAGGGAACCGCTTATGCCGGTTGGCAGCGGCAGAAAAATGCGGTGACCGTGCAGCAGAAAATAGAGGAGGCTTTGCTTTCCCTGGGCAAGGGGCCGATTGCCGTATGCGGGGCCGGCCGTACCGACAGCGGCGTTCATGCCCGCGGACAGTGCGCGCATTTTGATATCGAAAGCACGATTCCAGCGCATAAATTTCCGTTTGTGCTAAACGCTAAGCTGCCCAGGGATATCCGTGTGAAAAAAAGCTGGCAGGCGGCGGAGGATTTTCATTGCCGCTTCAGCGCCAAGGGAAAGCGCTATATTTATTATATTGATAATGAACCTCAGGCCTCGGCGCTTTGGGGACGGTTTTCCATGCATGTGCCGGAGCGGCTGGATATCGATTCCATGCGTCTTGCGGCTGAAAAAATAAAAGGCACGCATGATTTTGCGGCCTTCTGCGCGGCGGGCGGCAGTGCAAAGACAACGGTGCGCACGATCTTCCGGCTGGAGGTGGAAAAGCAGGCGGAACAGATCAGCATTACCGTTGAGGGGAACGGATTTTTGTATAATATGGTGCGCATTATTGCCGGTACACTGATCGAGGTGGGTAAGGGTAAAAAAACACCTGCGCAGGTGGCGGAGATCCTTGCCGGCGCACAGAGAAAGGAAGCGGGGATGACGGCTGAGGCCAAGGGCCTGATTATGGACGAGGTGTTTTATTAAAGGACCGGTATTTTTGAAAAAAAGAAGAAATTGATACGCATGGAAGAGTTTTGTACTTGAAAATGCGTATTTTTTTAATAAAAAAATAAATCCCCTCGAAAATAAGAATATATCAAATATATGAAAACATGAACAATTAAGAATATTTTGTATGCCGTATTGATTTTTTGCACGGCATATGCTAAAATAAAAAAATATTACGGATATACAGGGGATGCATACAATGATTTCTTTTTTAAGCGATAATCATGCGGAGGAGTTTTTGGGGGATCTGCGGGATTTTGCACCAAAGGATAAAGAGAAGGATCTGCTGATTCTTCTGGGCGATACCTGCCTTAAGCTTGCCGAAACGCCCCGCTATCAGCAGTTCAGCCAATGGCTGCTGTCAAGGGATTATTCCATTGCCATTGTGGACGGCAACCATGAAAATTATACATATCTGAACCAGGCGCCGGAAGAAGAGTGGATGGGCGGCATCGTCAACCGGCTGACGGAAAATATTGTGCGCCTAAAGCGCGGAGAGCTGTACCGGATCCAGGGCAGCAGCTTTTTTGTGTTTGGCGGCTGCGGCAGCAGCGCGGCCTGGAGGGCAAAAGGTCTGTGGCAGGAAGGGGAACTGCCCAGTGCGCAGGAGCTGGCCAAAGCGTATGAAACCCTGAAAAGGGCGGATTATCGGGTGGATTATATTTTAATGCATAAGTATTTTTGCAATCAGTGTCATGTTTGGGAGGGGGAACCTGAATATGAATTGTTTAAGCTGAATCGGTTTATTGACGCAAATGTGCAGTTTAAACGGTGGTTTTCCGGTCATCGGCATGAGGATAGGGAAATTGATGACAAACACCGCGTGGTGTTTCAAAAAACGGTTGCGTTATATTAAGGGGGAGCTTTTATGTTGTTGAGCAGAAATTCGGATATGCGCTGCGGCGGGACGGCAGCGTATTTTCAGCTGCTTCGGAAGGTCGGCTATGAGGCGGTGGATATCAATGAAACCGCGCAGACGAAAGTATGGCTGAAGCCGGAAAAAGAATATATGCCATATTTTCAGCAGATCTTTAAAAATGCACGGGATGCGGGGCTTATGATAGGTCAGTGCCATGCGCCGATGTTTGACAGGGGCTGGTTCGGCCTTTCACAGGAGGCGTTGGCGGAGCGCGAGGAGGCTATTCTCCGGTGCATTCGCGGGGCGGCGGAATTGGAAATTCCTTATACTGTGATTCATCCGATTATCTACGCTTGGCAGACGGACGATCCCGACAGAGCAAAGACATTTGCACTGAATCTGCGGCATTTACGGCGCTTAGCGGAGGAGGCGGAAAAATACGGTGTGAACCTTGCCCTGGAAAATCTTCCGGGGAAGCGCGGTTTTTTGATTACGCCGGAACAGATGCAGGAGATGCTGCAGCAGATTTCCAGCCCCCGGATGTTTGTGTGCCTGGATACAGGACACGCGTTTTCGGTAGGTGAAAAGACGAGCGGATTTTTTTCTCTCCTGGGGGAAAAAATTAAAGTGCTGCACGTGCACGATACGTTCTCCGGAATCGACGCGCATGTGCTGCCTTATACGGGTGTGGGCGATTGGCAGGATTTTATTTCTGCTTTGCAGGCGTATAGCTATAGTGGAACGCTGAACAGCGAAAGCAGCGTTGTGTCAAAACTTCCGCCGCAGCTGCAGCTACAAGCAGAGACACTGGCCTGTGGAGTGCTGAAAGAGCTGCGGAGCTGTATTTTAGAGTTTGGATGAGGAGATGAAATATTGAAAGGCAGGTATGGGTTCCCTGTATAAAGATCGCATTGGCTTTTTGCGAAATGTATAATTCTTTTTAAAAACTTTGCAGAATGCGGTGTTGCAATATATAGAGCACGGAAAAATGTGTTTTCCGGATTTTAATGCGAAGAAGAAATAAAAAATATGCGGTTATCCATAAAAGGAGCTGACGCAGGAAATGCAGCAGCTCCTTGAAAATCTTAATCCAATCTGGTAAGGGTGTTTGTTTTTTTGCTGGTTGATTTAAAGATGGAAAGTATTGTGTTGTAAATACCGAGGAAAGCAAACACGAGGCCCATAATAAAGTCAAAAATCAAATCAGTTAAAATACCTTCTGTATTTTCGGTAAGTAGTAATGAAAGAATATAACGTTCTGTGCTTATATCCAAACCATAACCGTCTAATGCCCGATGCATGCTCCAAATAACTCCGCCCAAAGTACCGGCGGCTACGCCAATGATTGTAACAACAAGGATTACAATGCCCTTTGCTCGGCTTTCTTTACCATGAAAGAGCTCATATCCCTTTTTGGCCAGGAACCCGATCAGAAATCCGATAATGGAGGCAAACCAGCCGGCGGAATAAACGATCGCCCAAGGAATGGCACCGATCAATGCTCCTAAAAGTGCACCGATAGAACCAGTCAGCAAATTGCCTTTTTGTGCGGTTTCTTCATGGATGTTGCTGAGGTGTTCGCTCTCTTTCTCCAAGCAATCTTCGTGCATAAAAAATGCCATGCCGTTCATTACGGCGGGAACGCCGCTTCCACTGGTCTCCTTTCCGCAGGAGCTGCAGTGGGTGATGCCGATACCGCCCAGAGATCCGAATTTATCGGACAGAATATTTATTGTTTCGGCAATTCGCTTCATGGTGCCGGGATTATCCACAAATGTAATTTTAACAGAATTTGCCGCGAAAAAAACCTCGCTGATTCGGTACTGTTTTTTTATAGCGGGATCGTTCAGAAAAGCAAGCAGCGCATTCTGGGAATTTTCATCCTCAAAGCGCACGGCAAAGGAGACGGATTTCCATCCTATGCCCTCCTCCAGGGCCAGCATGTATCCACGGTAATTGCCGAATGCTATCCCTTCTTTGATGGTCATGCCGTTTTCGGCAGCAAATTTTTTTATAGCGGAACCAACCATTTTCAAATCCTCCCATAAAATATAAACAATTATTCATATAAAACTTTTCGCTTATCAGTATAAAGTCTCCGCGGCCGTTTGTCAAGATATAAAAGGAACTATATGAGCATATGCCCGCGGAGTGGTTAGCTTAAAGCTTTGCAGAGATTTGCCGAAAAACAGAATTTGTTTTAGTATGCTTGAGACATATTTGGCAGAAATATAAAGAGGCCGGTTCATTTCGTTTTGTGAAGACAGCCTCTTTTTGGCAGACGCATCTGTAATATGCTGTTGGTATAACAACAGAACGGCTTTTTGTATGCCCGTTTTTTTATTTACTTTTATTTACATAGATCCGCAACGATTTGATTGATCAGTTTGCCGTCGGCCTTGCCCTTCAGCTGGGCCATAGCCGTGCGCATAATCATCCCCTTGTTTTTCTGCTGAATCAGCTCGGCGCAGTTCGCCTGTAAAAAAGCCCGGATTTCAGCCGCTTCCATCAGCACAGGCGCATAAGCCTTTACGGCGGTTAGCTTTGCGGAGTATTCCTCCAAAAGCTCGGTGCGCTCTTTCGGGCAGGTATCCACCTGCTCCTGCAGGGATTTGACCTCCTTAAGGATTACGCGGTCTACCAGCTCTTCTGGAATATTCTCCCGCACCCCATCGTCAATCGCCGCTTTTTTTACCGCGGCAATCAAGGAGGAAAGTGCATCCTTTTTTATTTTATCCTTCGCCTTCATGGCGGCGATCATTTCTTTCTGCAATTCTTCAAATTTCATGGTTCGGCCTCCTGTTATTTTTAACATTCTTTCTATTCATTATAGTATTATCCGCCCAAATCGTCAATAAACTAATTGCAAAAATGACGGCATAATGATACAATAGCGGTAATCAATTTGAAAAAAGGATGCGGAAAAAATGGCAGAGGAATCAAAACGCAATTTTATACAGGAAATTGTAGAGCAGGATCTGGAGCAAAACGAAGAAAAAATGGAGATTGTCACGCGGTTTCCACCGGAGCCGAACGGGTATTTGCATATCGGCCACGCAAAGGCGATTTGCGTGGATTTTGGAATTGCGAAAAAATACGGGGGAAGATGCAACCTGCGGATGGATGATACCAATCCCGCCAAGGAAGATAATTTTTTTGTGGAGGCCATTGCACGGGATGTAAAGTGGCTGGGTTTTGAATATGATAAACTTTGCTATGCGGCGGATTATTTTGAAGAGATGTACAAGCAAGCGGAAGTGCTGATACAAAAAGGGCTGGCGTTTGTTTGCGATATGAATGCCGAGCAGATGAAAGAAAAACGCGGCACCCTTACGCAGCCGGGGGAGGAAAGCCCTTACCGCAATCGCAGCGTGGAGGAAAATTTGGATTTATTCCGCCGAATGCGCGCGGGTGAGTTCGCCGACGGTGCAAAAGTTCTGCGCGCTAAAATTGACATGGCTTCGCCCAATATCAATATGCGGGATCCGATTCTCTACCGTATTTTGCGTATGGAGCATTACCGCACCGGCAGCGATTGGTGCATTTATCCTATGTACGATTATGCGCACCCGATTGAGGATATGATAGAAAACGTAACGCATTCTATTTGTACGCTGGAGTTTGAGGACCACCGCCCGCTGTATGATTGGGTGGTTGCCAATGTAGAACTTTCCGCCAAACCGCGGCAGATTGAATTTGCCCGGCTGAATATGACGCGCACGATTATGAGCAAGCGCTACTTAAAAAAGCTGGTGGAGGAAAAGAGCGTAAGCGGCTGGGATGACCCGCGTATGCCTACGATTGCCGGCCTGCGCCGCCGGGGTTATACGCCGGAGGCCATTCGGGATTTTTGTGACCGCATCGGCGTAGCGAAGAGCAATTCGGTTGTGGAAGCCGCGCTGCTGGAGCATTGTGTACGGGAGGATTTAGCGGCTAAAACTATGCGCAAAATGGCCGTGCTGGATCCGATACGCTTGATCATTGATAATTACCCGGCCGGAGAAAGCGAAACGCTAAAAACCGAAAATCACAGCGACGAGAGCTTCGGTAGCCGTGACGTTACGTTTTCGAGAGAACTGTATATTGAGCGGGAGGATTTTATGATTGATCCGCCCAAGAAATTTTTCCGGCTGTTTGTAGGCGGCGAGGTTCGTTTAAAATCGGCTTATATTGTAAAATGCACCGGCTTTAAAGCGGATGAAAACGGTGTGGTGTATGAGGTACACTGTGAGTATGACCCGGAGACGAAATCCGGTGGTGCCGGGGCGGACCGTAAGGTAAAGGGGACCCTGCATTGGGTGGACGCTAACAACTGCATACCGGCAGAATTTAGGCTTTATGATTATCTTTTGGATGAGCGCGAGGGCGAAAATTTAGATTTTTCCGAGCGTGTGAACCCGGATTCTTTAATCGTAAAGCAGGGCGTAGTTGAACGGTCCTTAGCGGATGCCGCCGTGGGAGATTCCTTTCAGTTTATCCGCATGGGATATTTCCGCAAGGATGAGGACAGCGGCGAAAAGCCGGTATTTAACCGCATTGTAGGCCTGCGGGATACCTGGGCAAAGCTGAATAAATAAAAAAACAAGGGCGCAGGAAAAAACGGAATCAGGGTGCAGATGATGCGCCCTGTTTTTTTATTTCATATTGCTGATAATGCCGCTAAGCTTGTTTTTATGGCAAAGAGTATTGTGATATTTTTGCCAGAATTTATTTTTATCGAATAGTAAAAAGTTTTTTTTTGAATTCTGAATCATGATTCTTCGCATGGCATTCTCCGCGATGGAATTATCCGTAACAAGACCTTCGGCGGTGATACCGCGGCAGGAGAAAAAAGCAATGTCGGCATTATAGTGTTTTAACAGATTTTCCGCATCGGCCCCGACGTAAGAAAAGGATTCCAAAGTCATTTCTCCGCCGGTGCAAATGGTTTTTATTCCCATTGCCGCTGCTTCCAGTGCGATTCTGGCGCCGTTTGTAATCACAAGGATATTTTTGAACAGTGGAAGATGGGGGAGTAAATGCTGCGCTGTGGTAGAAGCGTCGAGCATAAGAACATAACCGTCCTGGATCTGCTGTGCCGCTTTTATCGCAATTTCTTTTTTTGATTCATTGTATTCCAGCTCACGTATAAAAAGAGGGATTCTTTGATCGGCATACTTGACTTTTAATTTTACAATGCCTCTGCTGCAGGAAATCAACTCCTTTTGTTTTAAAACAAGAATATCCCGCCGTACCGTCGGTTCGCTGATAAAAAGCTTTTCGGAAAGCTCTCTGACGGTACGGGGAGCTTCAGCGAGCAGTCTTAGGTATTTTTCTTCTCTATCAAAAATGGACATTTTATCACCTTTTAATCATATTTGTTTATAATTATAATCAGTAAATGATTATTTTGTCAATATTATTTGCAGATATTGATTATTTTAATCTTTGTGTTATACTAAAAAACGAGGTGATTTTTTGAAAACAGATTGTTTAAAAAATTCCGTTTCGCAGGAAGAGAAGAAATTAAAATCGCAAAGCATAATTATTGAAAAACAGGCGATTGAAAAAATACCGGATATATTAAAAAAATGCAATACCCGCAGGGTTTTTGTGCTTACGGATAAAAATGCGTATCATGCCGCCGGAGAAAGGATTCTTTCCATACTCAAAAACTCGGAAATCGATTATTCGGAATTTATGTTTTGCGAAGATAAAACGGAACCGGATGAGCAGGCCGTGGGAAGGGCGGTAATGCATTATGACGGGCGCTGCGATACCATCCTTGCAGTAGGTTCGGGTGTTATTAATGATATTGGAAAAATTCTGGCACATATAACGGGAAAAACTTATATCATATTTGCAACGGCTCCATCAATGGACGGGTATGCTTCGGCCACATCTTCCATGGCATTGGAAGGGGTAAAGGTATCCGTTTTGTCAAAGAGTGCGGATATTATTATTGGAGATATCGATATTTTAAGAAACGCGCCTCTTGTTATGTTAAAAGCCGGCCTTGGCGATATGCTTGCAAAATATGTAAGTATTTGCGAATGGCGGATCGCGCATATTGTAACGGGAGAGTATTATTGCGAGAGTATTGCGGCTTCGGTAAGGGAAGCTGTGAAAAAATGTGTGGAAAATGCCGAGGGGCTGCTGAAAAGGGAGGAAACTGCAGTAAAGGCTGTGTTTGAAGGTCTTATTCTGTGCGGGTGTGCCATGAGCCGTGCAGGTACATCCCGGCCGGCGTCGGGAATAGAACATTATTTTTCTCATATATGGGATATGCGCGGCCTGGCTTGGAATACTCCGGTAGCTTTGCACGGCCTTCAGTGCGCGGCAGCAACCCTTTTAACGATACGGCTTTATGAAAAAATGCACGATATTACGCCTGACAAAGAAAACGCCATTCGGTATGTGCGTGCGTTCGATTTTGCAGGGTGGAGCGAACAATTAAGGCGTTTTCTCGGCAAGGGGGCGGAGGGAATGATTGAACAGGAGGAAAAAGAGAAAAAATACAGTATTGATAAGCATAAAATCCGCCTTGAAAGAATTATAGAAAATTGGGAGGCCATTCTTCAGGTTATCGACGAAGAACTACCGAATGCGGAAGCTATAGCAAAGCTTCTGCGGAAATTGGATATGCCTGAGGATTGTGAGGCGATGGGTATCTCGAAAGAGCTTTTGCCTATGACGTTTTGTGCAACAAAGGATATAAGAGATAAATATGTGTTGTCACGGCTTGCATGGGATTTGGGGATTATTGACGAAATAGCACAGAATTTAATATAAAAAAGGAAGAGAGAAAAATATGAAGAACATTTTAGTAGAGGGACATCGGGGATACTGCGCAAAATATCCTGAGAATACGCTTGTTTCTTTTGATGCGGCACTTGCACTTGGTGTGGACGCGATTGAATTTGACGTTTGGCTTACTTGTGATAAAGTTCCGGTTTTAATGCATGACGGCAGTGCGCTGCGTACTTGCGGCGTGGACGCGCGTTTATGCGATTTGACGCTAAGCAGCGTAAAAAAACTGGAGCCTGTCTACTGCCAAAAATTTGGGAATGAATATGTGGGGAAGGGAATTACCGTGCCTACCTTGGAAGAACTTTTGCAGCTGTGTAAGCAAAAACGTCCGGATATTATTCTTGGAGTTGAAATTAAAGAATATACAGAAGAAACTGTAGATTTGACTGTAGCGCTGCTGAAACAATACGGCTTTTTTGATCGCTGCTATTTTTATGCCTTTAACGGCAGGATTATTCGGTATATAAAAACGAAATATAACGGCCGTACGATGGGGTATCCGGATTTTCAAATGGCGGAATTTGAGACGGATACGTATCACTATTATGATGAGATAGGAATCAGCATGAAGATTCTTCACTCTGAAATCGTGTCTTTTTATCTTAACAAGGGGTTTCCGATCCATATGTTTTGCGCGGATACGCAGGAGGATGTTGCACTATGCGTTCGTATGGGCGCTTCGCTGATTACCGCAAACGATCCGATTCCGCTGATGCAGTATCTGAATCGTCAGGATTCTTCGGGAAACAGGATAATACAGGGACATGTTGCATTTAAAAGCGGTAAAGAAAAAAGCTGAACGAAGAATGCGTTCAGCTTTTTTAATTTATTTTAATGTTTTTTCTAAAATTTCGGCGCTCTCTTTGATAAAGCTGGTTATGTCTTCGGCCGAAAGCGAACCGTAGGCAAGGCGGGCCAGGTCGTACACATATTTTACGGCGGCCTCCTTTTCGGCGCCGTTAGCCATTGTGTTCAGGCTTTCAATTAAGGGGCTGGCCGTATTTAAAACCAGCGTGTATTTGAGCATGCCCCCCATCGCCGGCATACCGTAGTAGCGCTGCGCTTCCTCCATACGGCGGCCGAATTCATCGGCTAAAAGCACGGCGGGCAGGCTGCCGGCTAATTTCTCGGCTTTTACGTCGGTGTTTTCGGCCTTTACCGTATCCTTTGTATAGGTGCAAAGCGTTTCAAACAAGTGATTTTCAGTGTCATCACTGCCGGCCAATTCGGCGTCCACGCGCGTAAAGCGTACGCCGGGATTCTGCATTTCAATATGCTGCATAAAGGGAATATCCAGCATACCGCCTAAAAGCAGGGCGGATTTTCCCGCTTCCTTTAGCAGGGCAATATACTGCGCCTGCTTTTTTTCATCCGCAGCGTAGTACACTTTTTTATCTTCGCTGCCCTCTAAATAGGAGGAAAGAGTTGTATAGGCGCCGTCCGTTGTTTTGTAGATGATATGCTCTTTCATGCGCTCGTCAAACTTAGCGTCGCGCATGCAGCCGTATTTGATGAATACATTGATATCCTCCCAGTATTTTTCGTACAGCTCCCGTTCATCCTTTGCCATACTGCAGAGCCTGTCGGCAATTTTTTTGGTAATATGGCCGCTGATGCGGGCAACGGTGCGGTCATTTTGTAAAAAGCTTCTGGAAACGTTCAACGGCATGTCGGGGCAGTCGATTACGCCCTTGAGCAGCATTAAAAATTCAGGAATGATCTCTTTTATATTATCCGCCACAAATACCTGATTATTGAAAAGCTTGATCTGTCCCTGAATGCTTTCCGGGTTTTCCGTCAGCTTGGGGAAATATACGATGCCCTTTAAGTTGAAAGGGTAGTCTACGTTTAGGTGAATCCAAAAGAGCGGGTCGTTAAAATCCGTAAACACCTTGTGATAGAAAGCCTTGTATTCTTCCTCGGTGCACTCAGCCGGCGCTTTAAGCCACAGCGGCGCGGTATCATTGATCGGCTTTTCCTCGTTTTCACCGGTCAAAATAATCTCTACCGGCATAAAGGCGCAGTATTTTTGCAAAACTTCGCGTACAGAGGCGTTTTGGGCGAAATCCTTGCTGTCCTCGTTTAAGTACAGGGTAATCACGGTGCCGCACTGGGATTTTTCGCAGTCGGAAATCGTATATTCGTCGCTGCCATCGCTCTCCCAGAGTACGGGAGCGGCGCCCTCCTGATAGGAAAGGGTTTCAATGGTGACCCGATCGGCAACCATAAAGGCCGAATAAAAGCCCAGGCCGAAATGACCGATAATAGCAGAGCTTCCGCTGTTCTCATATTTTTCCAAAAAATCTGCTGCGCCGGAGAAGGCAACTTGATTGATGTATTTTTCGACTTCTTCTTTCGTCATACCAATGCCGTTATCGGCAAAGCTGAGCGTTCCGGCGTCCTTATCGGCGGTAATGGTTACTCGGTAGGACTCTTGCTCCTCTGCACTGCCCAGCTGCACCAGCTTTTTATATTTGCTGATGGCATCCACGCCGTTGGAGACCAGCTCACGGATAAAAATATCGCGGTCGCTGTACAGCCATTTTTTAATGATCGGCATTAGGTTATCGGAATTTACCGAAATTTTTCCTTTTTCCATGTTATTTCCCTTCTTTGTTCATATTGTAAATCAAACGCAGCCCCTCCAGCGTCAGCCTGGGGTCCACTACGTCGATTGCGTCGGTATGGTCGGCAATTGCTCTGGCAAGCCCGCCGGTAGCAATAACCCTTGCTTGCGGAAAACCTGCTTCTGCTTTCATTTTTTTTATCAAGTATTCAATCTGCCCGATGTAGCCGTAGAGCAGACCTGCCTGCATACAGGTGATTGTGTTTTTGCCGATCACGCTTTTGGGCAGCTCCAGCGCCACTGCCGGCAGGTTGGCCGCGCGGTTTGAAATGGCGTCGGATGACACCCGCACGCCCGGCAGAATGCAGCCGCCTAAGATTTCCGCCGTATCGGAGGTAATAAACATCGTAGTGGCGGTGCCGAAATCAATGGTAATGCACGGACCGCCGTAGCGCTGAAAGGCCGATACCGTATCACAGATGATATCGCCTCCGATTTCCCGGGCGTTGTTGGTACGAATGTTCAGCCCGGTTTTGATTCCCGCGCCGACAACGATTGGTTTTTTATGCAGATAATCTCCCAGCATGTGCTCAATGGTAAAATTAATAGCTGGCACTACGGAAGAGAGAATAATGCCGCATATAGCGTCGGGTTCAATTGCTTTTGTGTGAAGCATCGCCACTAGGGCAATTCCGTATTCGTCGCTGGTCTTTCTAAGATCCGTAGCGATGCGCCAGGAGCCGACAAGCTTTGCACCCTCATATACACCGGCTTTTATATTGGTGTTTCCAATATCTAAAACAAGAATCATGTGGTTTCCTTTCTTTTGCCGAGTTTGGGAAGATAGATCGCAAGCACTTTACTAAGGGCCGTGCCGATCACACCGCAGATAATAATTTCAAGGATAGCGTTAAAAGTGACAAGAAGAAGGATAATTTCTGTTACGGGCAGTGCAGCAAGGTTTAAGCCCATTCCTTCTAAATTTGCGTTGCGGAAGAACAGCAAAAAGCATAGAGTAAAAAACAGCGTGTTGAGCAGTGCGCCGGAAATGGATGTAACAACAAAAGAAATAAATTTTGTTTTATCTTTACGTGCTAAAAATTGAAAGATGAGCCCGGACAGCCAACCCATAAGAATGCGGGGGATTAACGTGCATATAAGGGTCGCCCAAACGTTTATGCTAAGCATTGCTGCTCCAAACGGGCTGAGACCGAAACACTGCAGAAAGCTTGTAGCGCCGAATATGAATCCGAAAAAAGCGCCATAAGCAGGGCCTAAAAGCATAGCGCCGATGACTACGGGAATCATTAAAATTGTAACTTCAATTGTAGCGATTTTAATGTAACCCAGCGGCGTAAAGCCTAAGAGCAGGATAATTGCGGTAATCACCGCGGCCAGTACCAGTTTCTTTGTTTTGTTCATGTTTTCCTCCATTCCGGCTCCGCA
>CAJMLN010000040.1 GCA_905214315.1 uncultured bacterium
AGTGCTTATTGGAAAAGGTAATAAATATTTTTTTATTTTCTCACCTTTCCATCCTGAGGTTATTTCATAATATTCCGTGTTGGAATCTCCTACGGTAATTTCTTTATCTGAAATTGTTCCATCCTTATTTAAAATATGTACAATTGCCATATCACCGTTTCCTGTAATGGTTACTGCTTTTTTGCTGAGCATAATACAATCAGGAATTTCTTTGACCATTACCCAAAACGTTCCCGGAAAATGATTGGGGACATCGGCCTGGTTTCCGGTGGAATATGCCGCCCGATAGGTGCCCTGTCCGGTACCCGGACTTTCAATCATTTGTGCCGGCCAGGTAATTTCCAAATTCTGATAATTAAAAGTAACATACCCTTGCTCACCAACAGCAAAATTATTAGAACTTTCCAAATCTCCAAAGAGATACAGAACGCCGCCGGTAGAATTTCCCCGAAAGGATTTTTTAATTTGAAGCGTTCCTTTCACTGCGGCTGTCTCTTCATATTCTCCCGCTTCCGGATAACTTTTCTGCGGCGGAAGCACACTTGCAAAATCCCCATATCCGGCACATCCCACCGCCATGAAAGCAAGCAGCAAAAACATTGCTGCCGCAATAAATTTTATGAAATTTTTGATAGCGGTTGCCTCCCTTTATCTATTGCATTTTCTCAGGACTTTTCTAATGGCATCAAGCCTTACAGGATGACCGTAATCTTCCATCTCTTTTAATGTCGGCATAATCCACCCGCCCTCATCATTCTCATTCCAAGCATAAATAATCACAGAATTGGCCGGAGAATTTTCCACATTTTTTTTGCACCATTTTACGGCAGCCTCCAAGTGCTGTGCAATTTCGAAATCAGTTGCCTGATACGTATAGTTAGTGGGATAAGAATTTGTAGATTTAAATTCCCAGGTAACCGGATGAAAATATCTGGGGCGTTTATCCCAGCCTGTAGTTACGGTGGGAATTACCGGCATTTTACCTTCGTCGCGATCATGATCCCAGCGCTTACGCTCCCTTTTTGCAAGTTCCTCATACAGCACGCCATTCTCTGCTCCGTTTGCATAACAGCTGACGCCGTCGGCACCGATCTGCTGGGCCGTTTCCCATACGTTTCCCCATCCCATATAATAAATACAGGGATCCTTTACACCGCCTTCCGCACAAAGCTTCCGCAGTGTATCAGCAAATTTGCGGTCACCGCCGAACATATATACCAGCGGCCTGCCGCCGCATACCTTTTGAAAATTCTCCTGTTTCATCTCCTCAACCAGTACCGGGCCGTCCGTATTAAAATCAAACCCGCCCACGCAAAGGATCGGGCACCATTTTACATCATTTTTATGCTCGCTTGCCTGATACAGCAGTCTCGCTGAATCCAGTCCGCCGTCTACAGTATGCTTATACCAGCAAAACGCCCAATAATCAATCCCGGCATCTTTTGCCAATGCAATTTCTTTATCAATAATCTCCTGGCTGTAAGGTGGAATAAAAACATTGTCATTGCCTATAATTTCAGCATAAAACGGGAGGCGGAAATGAAACCGCTGCAATGAAAGCGTTGCGCGTACCTGCGGGCCGATATCAATCGTTCCCCAAGCGTCCCATCGAATAGCGCCAATTAATGTTTTTTCCATTTTATTTACCTCTATATCATTATTTTATACGTACTATTATACATTTTATATGAATATTTTCAAGCAAAAATCTTTTTCTTCACAAAATATTTACATAGCATAAATCATTGACCGTAAATGCGCTATGCCTTATAATACTGATAAAAACAAACGGAGAAAACATCCATGAAAAAAAACGAAATTTATTCTATAACCATTGATGCTCTGAACAGCGATGGCGCCGGTGTGGGCCGCTTGGAAGGAGAAGTGGTTTTTGTTCCGTACGCTCTGCCGGGTGAAACAGTGAAAATACAGATTATCAAAACAGCAAAAAATTACGCCGTAGGGAAATTGCTCAAAATTATGCTCCCTTCAAAAGAAAGAGTTTCTCCGCCCTGTCCTTATTTTTATCGCTGCGGCGGGTGCGATTTTCAGCATCTGGAATATTCCGCGCAGCTTTCCCTGAAAACCTCCTCTGCACTGAAAAACCTGCAAAAGCTCTCGGGCCTTGCGCTTACCTGCAACCGTATCATTCCGGCAGAGCCCGTTTGGAATTACCGCAACAAAGCGCAGTTTCCTATCGGAATCGCCAAGACCGGAGAACCCGTTCTCGGTTTTTTTGCACCGCGCAGCCATACACTTATTCCGATTGAACGTTGTATGCTTCAGCAGGAAAATTGCAACCTCATTATTCCGGCGATAAAAAAAGCGCTTAACGCTTCCGGCAATTCGATTTATGACGAAAACACGCACAGCGGTACCCTGCGGCATTGCATTGTACGCGCGGGCAAATACGGCCTGATGGTGATTTTAGTAACCAACGGCAGTTTAAAAAAAGCAGAGCTCTTCAGCCGCATACTACGGGAAGGATTTCCCCAAATGACAGCTTTAATACAAAACATCAACACACAAAAAGGAAACATCATTTTAGGAAAAGAATGCCGCGTGCTTTGGGGAAACGGTTTTATTGAGGACGAGCTCTGCGGTATTCGTTTCCGCCTGAAGCCGCTGGCTTTTCTGCAGGTCAACTCTTTTCAAGCGCAAAAGCTGTATGCGCGCGTAGCCGAGCTTGCCGACCTTACGGGAAAGGAAACGGTTTTTGACGCTTACTGCGGCATTGGCGTCATGAGCCTGATGCTGGCAAAAAAAGCACGCAAAGTAGTCGGCGTTGAAATCGTTCCCGAAGCGATTGAAACGGCCAGGGAATCTGCGTTATTTAACGGTATTCTAAACGCCGAGTTTCATGCGGGAGCCTGTGAGGAAATTCTGCCGGAACTGATAAAGCAAGGCCAAACTCCGGATATTTTAGTGGTAGATCCTCCGCGGGCAGGCTGTGAGCAGAGCCTGCTGGAGACCGTGGCGCAGTCGGATATTCCCAGAATCATCTATGTTTCCTGCAATCCCGCCACGCTGGCCAGAGATATCAAAATCCTTGCGCAATACGGCTACCATGCCTCGCCCGTTACCTTTGTAGATATGTTCTGCCAAACCAAGCATGTTGAAACGGTTGTATTGATGTCAAAAACGAATGCCGGGTGCTGAATCCTTTCTGCTTCTCCGGTATTGTACGGTCAGAATAGATAGCAGAAAAAAATGGAAGGAGAACAAACATGGATCCGATAAACAGAATATTGAAACGCAAAAAAGTAAATTTCTCAAAATTGCTTCCGTTTGGTTTTAAAAAAATGGAAATCTCTATACATACTATTGTGATGAATTAGAATTTCTGTGGCAGAAATTTCCTGATAATGCTGTATGGCGGCGAAAAGACAATAAAAAGTGGTATGGCGCACTGCTTACGGTCTCCAAAGAGAAACTCGGACTTCCCTCAAAGGAAACAACGGAAATTATTGATTTGCGCCTGGAACCGGATAAAATAGCTTCTCAAATTGACCGCGTGAGATACTTTCCGGGCTGGCACATGAATAAAAAAAAGCTGGTATACCATCATTCTGGACGGCAGTGTTGAAACTGCGGAGATATGCAGCAGAATACACAATAGCTTTTTACTGGCACAAAAATCAAAATAGGCGTTTTTTCAAAGGGCCTTACCCAAACAGCCACTATAAATTTTCCATAAAAACAGGGATATCTTTTTAAAAAATTTTTTGAGGTTAGATTTATGAATTTATATGACTCCGTACTCTCCTTCCGGGGAACCTGGCGTACGTATCAGGCGCGTGTACTCAATGCCTCGGAAACCTATTTAATGGACAAAAAAATCCATATTGTCGCCGCACCGGGAGCGGGAAAAACAACGCTAGGAATTGAACTGATCCGCCGTTCCGGAAAGCCCTGCCTGATCCTCTCCCCCAGAATCGTAATCCGTCAGCAATGGCTGGAGCGTATTGAATCCGCGTTTCTTTCCCAAAACCTTTCTCCGGAAGACTATCTTTCCAACGATATCCAAAAACCAAAGCTGATCACCTCTATCACCTATCAAACACTTTTTTGCGGAATGACGCAATACCAGGGAACGGAAAAGGAAGAGGACTCTGCCTATACCGAGGAAGTAAATTTTTCGGGGTTTCAGCTGCTGCAGACTGTAAAGGATGCCGGAATTCAGGTAATTTGTTTAGACGAATGCCATCACTTAAAAAATGAATGGTGGAAAGCCCTGGAAAGCTTTATGCAGGAAATGAGCGACTGCACCGTGATTTCCCTTACCGCCACACCGCCCTACGATTCCACTCCCGCCCAATGGGAACGCTATTGCAGCATGTGCGGTCCGGTGGATGAGGAAATTTCCGTGCCCGAGCTGGTAAAGGAAGGCAGCCTGTGTCCGCACCAGGACTATGTTTATTTCAATTATCCCTCCAAAGAGGAAGAAGAAATGATTGAGGGCTTTCGTCAGCGCGCCGAGGCCATGTTCCTGCGCCTGATGGAGGACAATGAGCTGACCAAAGCAATACAAACCCATCAGGCGCTGCCAAGAGCCGACCGTTTTGCGGATTCCATGCTGGAAAAACCCGGCTATCTTTCAGCGCTTCTGATTTTCTGCCAGGCAAAAAAAATCGCATTTGCAAAGGACTGGCTGCGGCTGCTTCAGGTAAAAGAAATGCCGGAGATGTCCGCAAAATGGATGGAATTGCTGCTGCAGGGCTTTTTATACGAGGATACCGACAGCTATGCTTGCGAAGAAGCCCTGCGGGAACGCCTGATAAAAGAACTAAAAGCTTACGGCCTTGTTGAAAAAAAACAGGTAAGCTTTTTAATGAACCGAAAAATAGAAAAGGCCCTGATCAACAGTGCCGGCAAGCTCAAAAGCATTCAAACCATCGCGCAGGCAGAATTTACAAGCCTGAACGACTCCCTGCGAATGCTGATTCTTACCGACTATATCCGCAAAGAGCAGCTGCAAAGATTAGGGGATCTTTCACAGCAGCCTGACAGCATCGGCGTTCTGCCCATTTTTGAATTGCTCAGAAGGAAGAACTGTCCCTGGCGGCTTGGCGTTCTCTGCGGCAGCCTGATTCTCCTTCCCGAAACAGCGCTCCGCGGCCTGGAGGAAGCCGCAAAGGCGGCAGGATACTACGAACCGCTGCGCGTAAAATCCCTGTACGACGCTCAGGGAAATCCCCTTGGTTACAGCGAGCTTGAAATTCAGGGCAAAATTCATATTTATGCACAGATCGTTACCAAGCTGTTTGAGCAGGGACTCATACAGATCCTGATCGGAACCAAGTCCCTTTTAGGGGAAGGCTGGGATTCCCCCTGTATCAATTCCCTGATTTTAGCCAGCTTTGTAGGTTCCTTCGTTTTAAGCAATCAGATGCGCGGCCGCGCAATCCGCACCATGCCGGGGAATCCCGAAAAAACCAGCAATATCTGGCATCTGATCTGCCTTTCTCCCAAAGCTGAGCAGCGAGAAAAAAAGAAACTCGGCCTTTCCGACGCCGAACTCTCTGAAGACTATGATATGCTAAAACGCCGTATGGAGGGCTTTTTCGGCGTCAGCTATGACGGCACTTCGATCGAAAACGGAATAGACCGCTTAAATATCATCCGTCCTCCCTATTCTCCCGCCCACATCAAAGAGATCAATGAAGCAATGCTGCAAAAGGCCGGAGAACGCAAAAAGCTCTCGGAACAGTGGCATAACGCGGTTTTCCTGCATGAGCAAATGGAGACAACGGAAGAATGCACCATGAATAAAGAACCGCTGCAGAGCGGCGCACTGTTTTTTCATGCCGCATTTTACATAGCTCTTTTACTGGCGGCTGAGATCAGCGCAGCTCTTCTCTTTTTAGGCGCCGGTATGAAATCGCTGTTCGCCGTAATTACGGTCTGTTTTGTCACTCTGCTTCTCTGGATCGGCGTAAAGGTGCTGAAGCACCGCAGTCCGTTAAAACGGCTGCAGCAGATAGGTCAGGGCGTCTTAACCGCGCTGGTACGGTCAGGACAAATTACCTCTTCCTGCCGGGTGGATGCCGATAATCTGCAAGGAATTTTTTACGGAATATGCCTGACCGGCGGAACTGCCCGGGAAAAGAATGTTTTTGCCTGCTGCATGGAAGAGCTGCTGCAGCCGGTGGATAACCAGCGCTACCTGCTCCATTCCAAAAAAGGAAGCTTTGCTCTGGCAAACTATTATTGTGTGCCCTCTCTGTTTGCCAAAACAAAAGAAGCGGCGACCTTGTTTCAAAAAGCCTTAGAACCCCATATCGGAAAATATAATTTAATCTATACCCGAAGCATTCAAGGACGGGCAATCCTGCTGAAAGCCCGCACCAAAGCATTTGCCAACCGCAATCAACGGATATTGCAGCGCAAGAAAAAAGTAAAAGGAATCCTGGAATGAATAAGGTATTTTTTAAAAAAATCTATCTTATAACATAGACTAACATAAACGCAAAAAAACATATACGGTCCGTTTTTTTAACGGACCGTATGCTGTGCTTATAGTCTTTCAGGCAAATGAATTTCTATTTCCTCCCCTTGCGTATAGGCTTTATGAATTGCATTAAGTAAAAAAACCGGGGTGATCAACTCCAAATATGATTTCGTCATTCTTTTCGTTTTCAGCATCGTTAAAAATTCCTGAAGTTCCGCACGGAAAACGGAAGGAAAGTCTTGCCCGCACTCATGCCATGCCATTCCCTCAGTTCCGTAAACCGCGGCGGAATACCGATAGCTGTCATAATATAAGCAGGAAACGTCAAAGTTCTCATAGCAGCAGATCGCGGATACGCGCTTTTCATCTCTCCGTGCAATAACAGAGCGCACATCGCTGCCGAAAACTCCCAGCATCATTTGAATCAGATGCTGTGTGTAAAAGAAAAATCCGCCGTATTCGTTCCGAAGATTTGCCGGCGCCGTAAATGTTCCGCCGCGAATCTCTCCTACGCTGTGATTTTCCACAAGGGTATGCAGTTTTTTAATATTTTCATCAAATTCAAAGCAGCTTCCGCCGCAGAGCAGAGTGCCGTTTTCTTTCGCCAGGGAGGCCATTTCCCAGGCGTTTTCTTCCCGAATACAAAACGGCTTGTCGATAAAAGAAGGGATCCTCTTTTTAATATACGGCAAAGCATACCGGTAATGGTTGTCACCGTGGCGGGAAGTGAATACTGCGCCGTCTGCCTTATTTAAAAATTCCATTGGATCTGCCGCAATATATGGTGTTCCCAGCTCTCTCATTTTATCATTGGCCTGCGCATCCGGTCCGAATGCTCCAATAAGTTCTAATTCCGGGAACATTCCCTTTTGTATCATCTCCGCAAACGTCCAGGCATGGGAATTTTCCGTTCCGATAATAGCAATTTTATATTTTTCCATTCCTATTTCTCCTTTTAACAGCGGATAGGCAAAGGGTTATCACCATGGATCCGTTCGGCCAGCTGAATTTGCTGTAATACCTGCCGGGCATTGATCTGCATGGGCTTTTTCTCCGTTAAATAATCATAAATCATCTGATAATATTTCCGTGTGCCTACGTCAAAAGCAGAGCCCTCCAAAACAATCTCTTCCTCTTTCCAGGGAAGCTGTTCCGAGCAATACTGCGGCCTTGCCTGAGAATCCATTAATGGCGTGAGTCTCAGCTTTTGTTCCGGAGCCTCGGCAGGATCAAAATATTTATATTGAATTTTATGGACGTCGGCATTTAAGGAACCATACTTCGCCTGAATCCGGTAAGTGAAATCCGCATACGCGTTGCAGGAGGAAATTTCCAGATCAATCAGCGGTTTTCCGGGAGCGGTTAGCAGAATTTTGCAATAGTCTTCCGCATCGCCGAAAGTATTTACCGTATCCAGCCTGGAATAGAGAACCTGCGTTTTTTCATCAAACTCCAGCAGATCCAGCGCCTGATCCATAGGATGCGGGCCGGTATTAAGCAGATTGCCGCCCCAAAACCGCTGCGAGCACTGCCAGTCCCACCGGCGGGCAAAGCCAGAAAACTGCAGGGAAATCTGTTTAATCTCCCCAAGCCTTCCCGATGCAAGAATTTCTTTGATTGCTGTATAATAAGGCGCAAAGCGAGATTGCTGAAAAACATTGACCATGACGCCCCTCTTCTCCGCCTTTTGAATCAGCTCCTGGCACCCCGCGCGATACCGCCCAAAGGGTTTTTCCACCACAACGGAAAAGCCGTGCTCTATCAAATCCAGAGTAACCGGATAATGCAGATAGGAATACAAAGCATTTACCACCAGATCAATATCTCTGTGCTCCAAAATATCCCGATAATCCGCATATACATCACAGCCGAATTCCTGCTGTGCCCGCTCACGGCGCTCTTTCATTTCATCCACTACCGCTACGACTTTATACTGCCCGCTGGTATCCTTAAGGAAAAATTCTCCGTGAATATCGTGTCCGCTTCTTCCCTGCCCCAACAGCGCGATTCTTAACTGTTTCATATTATTTCACCTCTAAAAATTTTAACAGGGTTATTATATCCTTTTTGTTTTTGCAATTCAATTGTTTATTTTGATAAAAAGATTGCAGATATTGACTACAAATGCTATAATTATAAAGAAGGTGAGTTCTATGGCATTTATAAAGGAAATAAAATACGACGGAATTTATCTGCATCATTCACTGACGGAACATCCCAATCCGGAAAATACCTCTTTTAAAGCGCATTTTCATGACCGTTACGAGCTTTATTATTTCATTTCCGGCAGCGGTTATATGGCCGTTGAAGGAAACCGCTACAATTTAACCGGCGGAGATTATTTTTTAATGATGCCTGGCGAAACGCATTCCATGCATATTGATTTTTCTGTGCCCTACGAACGCTATGCCGTATTGTTTAAAAAGGAAATTTTTAAAAACGAGCTTTCGGATATCCTGCTGCATTTAGAACGAGATATCGGAAACATCTGCATCTGTCATGACGACGAAACCTTTGTAAAAAACGCCCTTCAGAATATTTTAGAAAGCGGTTCAACCTCAGGGCGTGCCTCAGCCATCTGTAATTTAGCCGCCGTTCTTGACCGCTGTAAAAGGAAAAATGATATTTCAGAACTTTCCGAAATTTCTGCCAATGAACTGGTTCGCGATATGATACGTTACATCAACCACCATATTTCCGAGCCCTGGAATCTGGACAGCCTGGCAAAAGAATTTTATCACGATAAAGCGTATCTTTGCCGCTGCTTTAAAGAAGAAATGGGTATCGGCATATGGAACTATACCTTAAAAAAACGTGTGATCTGCTCCCGCCAGAACATGTTTTTACAAAACAGCGTAGCTGCCGGCTTTGCCTCCAGTGGTTTTACGGACTACACGGCTTACTACCGCCAATATAAAGCACTTTTTCATATGTCACCGTCAGAAGACTTAAAAGAATACCGCAATCAAAACCCACGTTAACAGAAAGGAGTTTTTATGGAGCTTTGGGATATCTACGATAAAAACAGAAACCGTACCGGAAAATGCTTCCATGAAGGGATACAGCTTTCAAAAGGAGAATACGGTTACATCGTCCACATCATTCTGCGCAACAAAAGCGGCAAATATTTATTGCAGCAGCGTGCTTTCACAAAAACATACTATCCCGGCATGTGGGACGCTACCTGCGGCCGAGTTCAGCACGGAGAAGACGGCCGGACAGCCGCTGTGCGCGAAGTACGGGAAGAACTGGGGCTGAATGCCGCCCCCTCGGACCTGCGCCTGCTTTATCATGATATTTACCACGATTCGGTGCTTTTGGATATTTTTCTGTTAGAACTGGATTTCTCCTGTGACGACTGCATTCTGCAAAAGGAAGAGGTTGCCGCCGTAGGCCTTTTTTCCTTTGACGATATGCTGAAAATTCTCTCCTCCAGCAAGGACGGCGAATACTTAAACGCCATAAAAAACGGATGCTGAAAAAACTCCTCTTCCTGCAATACAGGAAAGAAAATTTTCATTCTTTATTGATAAAAAACAAGCATTGCAACGCAATTGCTCTCCGGTATGGCTCTTTGTTCCACTGCTTGAAAAAAGCCGTGTTATCAAGAATATTCAGAATTCTTTCTGTTAGCCGCCAAAAATTTTGTGCCCACTAAACTTAAATTATTTAAAGCCGGCAAAACTAAAAAAGATACTCGTCTTTCAACAAGTATCTTATTTCCTCAATTCTGCTCATTCGCCTTTAAAAGCGAACTTAATTCTTTCATAAAAGAATCAATATCCTTAAACTCCCGGTAAACTGAAGCAAAGCGCACATAGGCAACCTGATCCAGCTGCATCAGCTTGTCCATAATCATTTCGCCAATCTCCGTCGTACTAATCTCATGCTCCAAAGAGCTATGCACCTGACGGTCTATTTCATTTACTATATGTTCAATTTGCTCAGCAGAAACCTTACATTTTTCACAGGCCTTTACAATACCCAGCCGTACCTTATCAATTTCAAACAGCTGCCGGCTGCCATCCTTTTTCACCACCATTACCGGCGAAGTTTCAATTTTCTCATAAGTAGTAAACCGTTTGCCACATTCGGGGCATTCCCGCCTTCTGCGTATAACGCTTCCTTCCTCCGTAGGCCGGGAATCCAACACTCGGCTGTCAAGGCAGCCGCAATACATACATTTCATAATATTCCTCCGCTAAGCAATTTACTATATAAAGCAAGCGTACCGTCATCTGTTTTTGAAGATTCTACGATTACACTGCCTTTTTTTTCCTGGCTGCGTTTAATTCCCCGCTGTATTAAAAGCTCGCGCAAATGCGCGACTGTCCCGTCAATCCCGTCAAAGATCAAAACATCTTCTCCCAACAGCTGACAAATACGCCTGGAAACAAAAGCATAGTGCGTACAGCCTAACACAACAGCCGAAGCTTTAGGAACCCCCTGAAGCAATTCTTTTAAATATTTCTCCAAAGCAGAGCGGCCAAAGGCTTCCTTTTCTATTTCCTCGGCCAGTTGCGGACAAGGTATTTTAAAAATACGGTCCCGCGTGTCCAGCTTGCGGATCAGTGCCTTTACTCTTTCCGATTCCAGCGTAACACAGGTCGCCATCAAAAGAATTTTTCCATCCGTTCGCTCAAGCGCAGGCTTTATGGCGGGCTCCATACTGACTACCGGAACCGGCAAAGTTTTCCGCAAAGCTTCCACCGCAATACTGGTAGCGGTATTACAGGCGACTACCAGTGCCTTGATTCCCTGCTGCATCAGCCTGTCTGCTGCCTGCAGCGTCAGTGCCAGCACCTCTTCCTTCGGACGAACGCCGTAAGGGGCATGAGCGGAATCGCCAAAGTATATATAATTTTCTTCCGGCATAACTTCAATGGCATGCCTTAATACCGACAGTCCGCCGACACCGGAATCAAAAAAGCCAATAGGCGCATCTATCATAAACCAGCCATCCTATTTTTATTTTTTCCTGACCGCACAGACCATGCTTTCTCAATACAAATCAAAGGAGAAAATATGCACACACGTTTCCCCACCCCAAAGTTTTTGGGGAATCAGCGAAATCGCAAGCACCGGCGCGTCCACAACGATCTCGTTCATTCTTTTTATATTATGCGTTACATGTTCGCGCCTTATGCTGCCGTCAGCCAGCTTTATTTCCAAATCATACGCTTTTACCAGCGTATCCGGCACATGCATTTTAGGTGAATCCGGCAATATATTGGCCCGCATACTGTGGTAAGTTTCAGCGTCATCTCCCGGAAGCGTTCTGCGGTTTAAATCACTGTCAAAAACGATATGAGCGCATTCCACGTAAACCGGCTCTGCAAAGGTATAGGTAATCGCCTCACCGAGCTCTGTAAATACACCGTTCTCCCGGGAACCATACACGCTGTGGTTCCGATCCAGCCCGTTGCGCAGATTTTCAGCATTCTCACAGCCGGAAAGCGTCCCTTTCTGCGTAGCAGCGCCCGCTTTTCTTACCAAATACGGAATAAAGCAGTCCGCCCGCATCAGGCGCTGCTGCAGCTCCTCCAGATAAAAGTCATACACTCCCTGCGGTGTCGTATTGTACTCTGTGGCGATAGCTGCTGCCTCCCCAACGGCCTGCCCTAAAACGGCACAGGTCATCATTACGCGGGAGGAACTCATTGCCGCATGCGTCATGCTGATATTTCTGCCGGCAAAAAACAGATTCGCAACATTGGCCGAAAACAGCACACGATACGGAATTCCGTAAATATTTTTCATTTCTCCCCAGACATTGGGGGCGCCCAAATGATAAAATCCCCGCGGGTCGTGATCATCCAGCGGCCAGCCGCCATAAGCGATCACATCGTCAAAATGACCGCCGGAGAGGACGTCGCGCTGGTTCATGATATACGCGCCGACCATGCGTCTGGATTCCCGCTTTCCAGGCAAAAAGCCGACAAAGTCAAGCTGCCATTTTTCAGCGCCGTCAAAACGGCCGCTGTTTTTAAAATAATCCCAATACCCAAAGGCAAGGGCAACCAGTTCATCCCGTATTTCTTCGGTATCGGCAATAGAATCTCTGTCTCCTCCAAGCTCTAAATACCAGAAATTTTCACTCGTGCTGTCCATATGCGGCATACGCCGGGCAATGTCTTCCTCCGTCAGCTTTTTAGCCCAGGCAGGCGCGATAAATTCAATATCCTGGTCGGTTTTTCTGGCCTGAATCAGGCAGCTTAGTCCCATTGTCTGCTTATCTGCCGTTTGGATGGACGTCTTTTCTTCAAATTCCCCACAGGCCTCACGCCCTATACGGTACTCGGCATGCGTAAGCGGGGCAAGGACACTGTCCCCCGAGCAGTCGGCAAAATATTTTGCACTGACATGCTGCCAGGTCTGCGTCGTCATCTGCCAGCCGATGACCGTTTTGATTTTATCTCCCTCCATCTCTGCGTCACAGGCGGAAGTATTGAGCAAAAGCGTAATATTCTTCTCGTTTTTTACCACACCAAACAGAATACTGTCCCATACCGAATAAATTTTATATGGATTCCTGTAAAGAGATTCCAGATTAATCTCCTCAACAATGCCTGTTTCCCTGTTGTTCTCTCCCTGGGCACCACAGATCCACATACGGATCTCACTGGAAGCATTGCCGCCCAGCACCGGCCGCTCCTGCATCAAAACAACAGATTTACCCGCCCTGGCCGCGGCAATGGCAGCACACATCCCGGCCAGCCCCCCGCCAACGACGCAAAAATCCGCTTCATGTGTTATGGTTTTTAACATCTTATTCCACGTCCTTTCCCTTGCAAACGTCTACCCAGCCAAGGCATGGAGTGATTTTTTCCAGTTCCTGCGGAGAAAACCTCCCGCAATTATTGGGTGCGCCGCAGGCGGGATAGACAAATTCAAATTTCTTTAACGACTCATCTAAATAAATTATCGCTTTCTCTCCTGCGGCAAATGGGCAGACACCCCCTACCGGATGACCGGTAAGCGGCAAAACATCTTGTGCCTGCAGCATTTTTGCTTTTATCCCAAAAGTCTCCTTAAACTTTTTATTATCTATTTTTGTATCTCCTGCCGCAACGATAAGCAAGCAGCCGTCTTTAAAGTAAAACGCAAGCGTTTTTGCAATCTCTCCGGGTTTGCATCCGATAGCCGCCGCTGCAAGCTCCACTGTGGCACTGGAAACAGAAAACTCCATAAAGCGTTCCTGCATCCCGTATTTTTTCAAATAAGCCTTTACCGCATCTACTGACATTCCAAGTTCCTCAAAATTCCTATAGTTTTATAAATTATAACATAGATAAAATTGAATGTCCACAAATTTAATAAAATTATTGTTGCACTGGAAAATAGAATTTGCTATAATCTTTCTGTGTTATGAATTTGTAACGGTAAGGGAGAATTTTTTATGAATAAAACCGATTTTCAACATCATGTAATGACGCCGCAGGCCAGAGAATGTTATCCCCAACAGGTAAAGGATATCTGGGGAAACGTATCCGGCGCGGAAAATCTGTTATCTGCAGGCACAGAAACCACGATTCTTCGCTATGACGGAGATATTGCCCCCAAAATTATTTTAGACCTTGGCGAAGCCTCCACCGGCGGTTATCCCGTTTTCAAAGTAAAATCCTTTGGCGGAGCGCCCGTGCTGCGGTTGGCGTATTCTGACTGGTACGATTATATTGTAGACGCACAATACGGTGAAATCGGCGATTTCCGCCGCGGCTGCTGCAAATACTTAGGCGTAGAGCTGCCGGTACTGCCCGGAGATCCTAACCGTTTTAACCTTTTCACCATCAGCCACAGCGGCCTTTATCTCTCTCCCCTGATTCAGGGCCAGCAGCGCTGGCTGATGATCAAGCTGGAAACTCCCGGTTCCTTTGTGGAGCTGGAATATGTATATATTCATTATACCTCCAATATGGCCGCGCATGACGGATTTTTTGAATGCTCCGATAAAGCACTGACCAAGCTCTGGTATGCGTCTACCTGGACCTGCCAGATTGCCACGCTGGAAAATTCTCAATCCTGGGACACGCTTTGCGGCACGTTGCTGCTGCGCGCGCTGACCAAGGGCAACGACGCCGGTATTTATAAAGACGGTACAACCCTGACGGACTACACCGTTGCGTTTGACGGTGCGATTGCGTATAACCCCCATATGGGTTCCGGTATCGGCCTGCTGCTGCGTGCAAAAGATATCACCGGCGGCTACGCGGTATTTTTCAATTTAGATGGTACCGTACAGGCATATAAGAGAAAAAACAGCGTCTATACCCTTCTGGCACAGGCCTCTGTTGATTTCAAAGTACTGGATAATTATTTCTATGCCATTGAAGCCACTGCCCAGGGCAGCAATTTTACCGTAAAAATCGACGGAAAAACCGTTTTGACCTTCACCGACGCAGAATATGCCGCCGGTACTTTCGGCTTCTGCCAAACCACCGAAAAATGGGCGCTGGCAAAAAATTTAACGGTAACAGACAGCCGGGGAATTCTCTGGCAGGATGATTTCTGCCACGGCCTTGACGCCTATGAGTTTACCCGTTCCGCCCCATTTGTTTCCGACGGTGCCAAGCGCGACCGTCTGCCCTGGATCGGCGATTTAGACTGGGCCGGCAGAAATATCTACTATGCCTTTAAAGATTTTGCCGCCATGCCGGAAGCCATGCGAATGTTTGCCTTTCATCAGACGCCGGAGGGATATATCTGGGGCACCTGCTATCCGGAAAACACCAAAAAGCCCGCTATCGGTGAATACGGCTACTATGAATCCGATATCTTCTCCGCCTGGATTATCCCGACCCTTGCCGATTATCTGCTCTTTACCGGCGATACGGCTTTTGCCGAGGAAATCTATCCCAACATCAAGGCTGATGCGGATTATTTATGGCGTTTTGTGGAAGCAGACGGACTCTTCAACCAGCGCTACGCCACCAGCAAAGGACTGTGGGATCATGTATTGAATGATATCGGAAAATTCACCTATAATAACCTGATTGTTTCCGACGGCTTTTCCGAGGCTGCCTTTATTGCCGAAAAATTAGGCAAGAAAGACGATGCCGCCGAATTTATCCGCCGCAGAGATATTATGCACCGGGCAATTAAGAAAGCATTCTGGAACGAAGAAAAAGGCTGGCTTACCAAGAGCCTTACCGACCGGGATATGTGTGAAATGGCCAACTCCCTTGCGCTTTCCATCGCCTTTTTTGAAAGCAGAACCGATGCTAAAAGAGCGCTTGACGCACTGCTTGACCGTACGCCCGGCCACGGTAAAATTACGGCGCTTATGATCCGCGGCGCTTATATGTATGATTTTGACGAGGAAGCGATCCGTACCCTGATTCAACCAGGATACCGGTATGTTGAGAACAAGGATGATTTTATCGTATACGACGCGCTGGAAAATCCCAATTTTGATTTTGCCTCCCACCGTATGCATCCGGCCAACTGGCTGAAAGCCTTAAACGATTGGCGCGGGCCGCATACCACATGGGAATGCATGACGTATCCGCCCCAGAAAGACAGTCACGGCGGTGCCTGGGGAGACCGTTCGCACCCGGATACCGCAGTAGCCCACATCCTTTCCGGCTACACGCTGGGTGTTCTTCCTGAGGAAATCGGATTTCAATCTTTTACGGTAAAGCCCCATACAAGCGGACTTTCCTACGCCAAAGGTATTGTTCCCACCGTATGCGGCGATATCGAATTCCAGTGGGAAAAGCACGACGATAACATGACCGTGGCTTTAGCCTTCAGCGGCAGCAATATCCTTACAGGCATTTGGCTGAATAAAAACGACGCCCGTGAATTTACCGTAACCTGCAACAAAAAACGATTTTTTGCCTGCGGGGAAGTAGACGGATATATTCTTTTCAAATAAATGTCAAATAGGTATTGTACTTTTGAGTAAATTGTGTTAAAATATAAAAGAAGAAACAAAACAGATAATCCGTCGGACAACCGGCGAAAGTTTGAATAGAAGAGGTGTTTTGTAAATGCAAAAAGTAACTGTAAATCTAAGTGAATCTCAACAAATTAAAAATTTTGTAAACATCGTAAATAAATATGCTTTCGATATGGACTTGCGTTCCGGTCGATATGTCGTTGATGCAAAGAGCATCCTCGGTATTTTTAGCTTAGATCTTTCAAAGCCCGTAGAACTTGAGATTTTCTCCGAAGATCAGGACGCTATCGAAAAATTTATGGAAGACATCAAACCCTATCTGGTATAACGATGTTTTTACAAAACGGCGTATTTATACAAGGGGAAATGGAAAATTATCCGCTTTTTTAAAGCGGTATTCCTCTTTGTGCTGAAAAATATTACAACAATAAAGAAGGCACGGCAGTGTCTTCTTATTTTTCAGGAGGATTTATGACATTTACAGAAATCGCACTGACTGTACTGTACCTGCTTCAACATTCTGGAGTCCCGCTAAGCATGGAACAAATAAGTGACGCTTTAGAAAATACAGGTGCCTATACTTATATGGACGCAGCCATTGCCGTAAATAATTTAGAAGAACAAGGCTTGCTTTTAAAACAATCTTCACCCACAAGTCCACTCTACAGCATAACGGTTCAAGGGAGGCTTATCTTATCCCGTCTTACTAACGAAATCCGTGGTTCAGTCCGCCGCGCCATCGTAGATTACTGTGAAAAAAACTTAAAAAGCTTCAGTCTTGAGGCAAATACTTCTTCCGCTCTTTCTTTTGACGGCCAGCAATATCAAGTAATTCTTGAAGCTTTTGATAAAGGCGCGTTGTTAGGACAATTTGTTCTGAATGTTTCTGATGGCGACGAAGCGAGATTGATTTGTAGCAATTGGAAAAAATATGCCGATGAAGCGATTGCTGCTCTATATACAGTCCTCATAAAGGATACGAAAAATTGTTAATCGGATCAAATTTCCAAACCGTATCGTCACAATAAAGCAAGTCATCAGAATATCTGCACAGGAGTTTTCCTGTGCTTTTTTTTATGGACAGAAAATTTAAATTTTTATCCAAAACATAATTAAATTCATAACCGCTAAAAATAAGCTTATGATTCCACAAAAATAATTCCCCAATCTGCCTGGGCATTCTAATTTTTTTAATCAAGTCCAGATGTTCGTTAAACAATTCAATATAGCTATAAAACTCATTATTCAACAAAACAAAGATATTTTTATCAAAAAGTACTGTCTGCGGCATTTCATCTAAAAGTATATTCTTGACAATCTCCATATTTTTTATTTGAAAAAGCTTATTATCATGATACGAAACAGTATATAGGCTTTCCCCAGCAACAGTAAAATCACATACATGCTCTCCCACACGTATGCTTCGAAACAAGGATCCATTTAAGCTGTACTGATAGACAGCACCGGTATCCGGGCTGGAAATATAAATAAAAGAGCGATCTACATAAATTCGATTACAGTTTCTTTCAACATTATAGGTTTGAAACAGAAGGCGAAAGCTTTCATCATAACAGCGAATATAATTTTCACATAAAAAATAAAATCTGTTTTCAGTATAAAAAATTGATTTACACCGCTCGATCGGTAATAAAAAAGTTTTTCCGTTTAAAAAAACAAAAACCTCATACGCACCCTTCTTTGCATACCACACATTACCACCTCAAGGCAATATATGAAATTCAAAGTTATTTTGTCAAAGGTTTTGTTCCTACTCTGTTTACAATAAAATACAAAAAGAACTCTGCCAACTTATACAATTGTGAATAAACGCAATTTCTGCGCCATAATTACAGTATCGTTCAGATTGCCATGCGCAGACCCGACAGATTTCCGCTTTCATCATACGTGTACCAGATGCACTGGTCTCCTGTTTTTTGCATAAGGATGGCCGTGCCGTTTAGGTAGTAATCCGTCTTGACTCCGTTTACCGTCTTACTCGTACGGATTCCGCTGTCGTCATAGGTATAGGTTATCGTATTGTTTGCATCCGTCACTCCCGAAAGCTGACGTCCTGCCGTCCAGGTAAACATCTTCCCGTTCGTCCAATTTAAGGGGTTGCCGATGGCATCGTAAGTTATCGCCGTTCCGTTGTAGTTCGTCAGCAGGTCTTTCCACTCCGTATCCCCGT
>CAJMLN010000041.1 GCA_905214315.1 uncultured bacterium
TTCGTACCGATGACGGAGGAAAGAGATTGACTGTCTGGCGATGAGCCTGCGGGAAGAGGAAGAGCGCAGGAGGTAGAGAAGATCCGGCAATGAAGGAGATGAAATTCCCGTCAGAGCCCTGACCGTCCTTAAAAAAGGCCGTTTTTAAAACGGCCTTTTTCTTTTTTTTGATAAGTTGGGTATTTAAAAAGAGAAGCGGAAAACAAACATTTTCTACTTTTTGCACGGCACCGAGGTTTGCCTGCCCGGCGGCCTGCGAGAGAACGAGCAGACGGCAGAAAAGGGGAATTTCGTAAAGTTTTTTTGCCTGCGGAAAGCGGGGGCTTGATGAAAATTTTTTCTTCCGGGCGGCGCCCGCTCTTTGCCGGAAAAATTTTTGTCCTTACAACAGCCTTTTACCCGCGCTCTTTTTTAGTTTCTGCTTTAGGCAGGGTACGGCTCTCGGTATTGCAGAGCATAAGGGGAGAAAAATCTTGGTTGCGGGCATTTTCGCGTCAGGCGGCACACAATTTTTTCTCAGAAAAATCACCGTTTTAATAGCATCTGCGCGCGCATCCTTTTTTTATGTGTAAAGATGTAATTCTTGGAAAAGTAACTTTTGCCCATTATTACCGCACGAATGATTATTTACAAAATGTTCATAGGAACGGATAATAGAAATGAAACACAAATCAGGAGATGGGTGCGTATGAGAAAATCAAAAATTTTTGTGTCCGCTTTGCTGGCGATGTGTATAATAGGCACTGTGTTTTCAGTACCCGTCGGTGCGGCGGCGGTTTCCAGCGGTGTGATGCTTTCGTTTAACGCCGGTCTGGCAGGAAACACCAGCGGGAATTTCTGGCTGAACGATACCGGAAAACAAATGGTGTTTATAGAAAAGGAAGGCAGCGATCAGCGGATGTCCCTTACTTTTACAAACCACGGTACCAACGACATAGAGGCGCAGCTGCGGGTTGTATCCTCTTCCTGGCAGCAGGTGCGGGGGGCAGTAAAGGTTACAGTTCCGGCCGGAGAAAGCGCGAATGCCGAATTGATGAACCTGAACCTTCAGGAAGGCGATATCTATTATTTTTATCTTTCCGGCCTTACGCAAAGCTCCCGGATCTCGTTTAAGGCCAATTATGCGGAAGTGGATTACACTGCCCTGACGGCTTCCTCCATGCAGGGCCCCGGTGCATCTACATTTTCGGCACAGGTCCTGTATGCGGAGCCCTGCCGTATCACCCTGGAGGAAAACGCGCATGTCCGCTATACGGTTGCGCTGAACAACAGTATTTTTAGTAAGTACAGGAATCTGCAAAGCGGCGTTATCACAGTTCCGGCGGGGGAACGGGTGCAGGTGATCGCTTCTGCTGATGAGGGATACGGCATCGACAGTATTCTTTCCGGGGAAAAAACGGCTACACGGCTTTCAAATTACACGTTTACCGCCGCCGCGGATACCGGAATCAAAGGTGTGGCAATCAATATGCGGGAGGCGATCGCCAACGGCGTATACCTGGAATTTAATGATAGACTGGAAACATCGGAGGGAAATTTTTGGCTGGATAAAGCGGGCTTGGCCATGTTTTATGGAGAGGACGCAAAGAAAGCCGATATTGTCTTTAGAAACTACGGCACAGAGGATATAACCGCCATGCTTCGTGTGGTGTCCGCCTCCTGGCAGGAGGTGCGATTTGTGCAAAGCGTTTCTGTTCCGGCAGGAGGAGCGGCTGCGATTGAGGCGGAAAATGTTGTTCTTGCAGCGGGGGACGTCGTATACCTGAATTTTAAAAATTTAACGCCGGAGTCTAAATTGGGCTTCTTCTCTGCCGGCGCCGCAGTAGATTACTCGCTTTTGACGGCCTCCTCCATGCAGGGAACCGGTGCCGATACCTTTGCGGTAAAGACGGATATGGCCCGGCCTGTGACAATTCGCGGTACAGCGGCCGAGGGTGCTGCATACAATGTGACCCTTCACGGAATGAAAAAGCCGTACCTCAGCGGCGCTGCTGAATTTACAGAGGTTGTTGCCGCCGGCACGCTTATTCAGGTGGAGGCTGTGGGCGATGCTGTTGAAGGGCTTATAGTGGGAACGGAAAAAAAAGATAAAACTTATCGGTTCCAGGCGGAAGATGACGTTTTGCTGTGTGCGGCGGTCAGCGATACCGTAAAGATACAAAATGGCCTTACGCTGACTTTTCATGATTCGCTTACGGCAAACAGCGGAAATTTCTGGCTTAAACAGGCGGGGAACCCGACTTTTGTAATGGACGGCGATACCAGGCTTTCGGCCACGGTATATAATGAAGGGAAAAACGAAATTGCCGCGGTCTTCCGTGTGGTAAACAGCCAATGGGAAACGATTGCCCAAAATGCAAAGGTAGCGATTCCCGCGGGAGAGAGCAGCACAATAGAATTTATGAATATGGCTGTAAATGACGCGGGCGATATTTATTATATGTATTTTGAAGGGCTTACGGCAGAAACAAAATTGCGGATTGTGTTTAACCACACGCAGGTGGATTATTCTCTGTTCACTGCGGAGGTGCTTGAAGGTACGGGCGCGGGAACATTTACCGTTTCTGCCGAGCGGGTAGAAGCCGCCATACTTAAACTGGAGAAAAATCCGGGCGTTACCTATACGGTGAGCTTAAACGGCAGCGAGTTCCCTTCGTATACCAGGGTGGAGAGCCTGGAGACGGCTTTGCTTCCCGGGACGACGGTAGAAATTCTTGCTTATGCTCCGGAGGGGATGGCGATTACAGGCTGGGAGAAAGACGGTGTTGTGACGGGCAGTGGAAAAACACTGCGTTTTACCGCAGAAGGAGCCGCCGAGCTTAAAGCTATTGCTGAAGAAACTGCAAAACCCTCTTCTGACGGTGATGCAGCGGGGCTTCTGCTGGCAGCGGTATTGGTTCTTTCCGGCGTAAGCTTTATATATACAGTAAAAAAAAGAAAAAACATATATGAAAATATTCGTTGATTATAATATTTTTATAAAGGAGAGTATATGAAAAAGGCTCTATCATTATTTTTGTTTATATCTTTTATTTCCATGTGCTTGATGCTTAGCATATCTGCCGCAGCCAATAACTGTGTAAAAATTACATTTACGGAAACGCCCCCGGACAACAGCGGTTGGATTAGCGTAAACGCCTATACGGGAAAGCTTCAGGAGGGCGAGACTCTTTCGGTAAACGTATATAATGCCGGACCCGATGAATTTTATTGTTTTCTTTCTACAAGGGAGGGGGAAAACTGGAATACGGTAGGGACGTCGGATTTTGTTTATATTGAACCCGGCACCAGCGAAACCGTTGAAATCAGCGGTATTACGGCGAACGCCGTATGGTATTTATTGGAGCTCCGCGAGATTTCAGAGGATACGGTTTTTTATTTACAGGGGGATGAAAGGGCGGATTACGCTTCTAATCTATATCCGATGAGCGAGCTTGTGGAGGGGCAGTATTGTACGCTTTCTGCGGCAGCGTTTCCTGCGGAAGAAGTTGTTGCAACGGAACAACCGCAGACAACGGCAGAGCCGACCGCGACGCCTACGATACCAGCAGAAACGCCGGAACCAAGTCCTTCGGTAACGGAGGCACCTACGGAAGATCCGAAGGAGATACCAGGGAATGTACCGTGGCCGCTGATTCTTGGGTGTGCCGCAGCCGCCGTTGTCGCGGTCGCATTGATCACTGTTCTTATAAAGAAGAAAAAGAAGAGAGACAGCGAAGAATAAATTTTTAATATAGAAAAAGAGCAGATTTCAATTATTGAAATCTGCTCTTGTGCAAATATGGCCGGAAGAGATTAAGAAAAGCTATATCTGCCGTGCATCGTATACGCGGGTTGCCGTATACGGAATTTATTCTTCCGCCGAACCGGCAGCTTGCTGCTTGGCGTGGATGGCATTGCTTAAAGAAGAGGCGTGCTGAAAGCCTACTGCTTCGGCTGCCTGTGAGATGCTGCAACCTTCTTTTATTAAAGAAAGTGCACGGTTAATGCGCATGTTGCGTAAAAATTGATAAGGGGTTATCTGCATAGCGTTGGTAAACAGGCGGATAAAATATTTAGGGTTATAGCCGGCACGGCGGGCAATTTCATTTACTGTGATCGGTTCACTGAAATTCTCAAGCATATAGGTAATGGAATCCTGAAGGGTACTGTCGAATAGGAATGGAAGCTCATATTTGGTATGCAGATATTCCAGTAGCATTGTCAGGGTAAGGGAAATATAACGGCGGTAAGGAGCGGATTCTTTGCTGTAATACGGCGCTTTATTTACAAAATGCTTTAACGTTTGTATAAAGCTGCTTATGATTTCATCGTTTGCGGCGTTGCAGGCAAATACATCAGTGCCGCAGGGAATGGGAATACAGATAAAATCAAAATACAGATGATCCAACCGGTTCCGGGGATCCTGTATCAGCCGGTAATTGGTGCTGCGCGGCAGAAAATAGATATGCTCCTTTAAAAACCTGTGGGCACCGTCTTGGTCAATATAACTGGCGTCACCGCCGTTGATATAGTACAGCCGGTTACAGTAGTTATATGGATGGCAGCACCATCTCCAGTCCAGCGGTGCGATTTCATTTCCGTAATAGATAAAGTCAAGATAATTGATCTGCATAGCTATCCCTCTTCCTGTAAAAATATCATAGCATACATGCCTGATAAAAGCAAGATGAAGCTTTTTACAAATGTGACTTTTGCATAACAATATTTCACTAATGACTATTTACTTTTATGCTTGAAATATTGATAATGAAAGAAGAGAATATTAAAAAGGAGGACGCAATGAAAAAGCTTATTTGTATCATTGCAATTCTTATGCTGACAGGAAATATTTTATCCGGCTGTGTGAGCACCGGGAAAGAGCCGGCTCCAACGGCTTCTTCTTCACCCGTACCGGATGTGGATCCCGCTTTGGTAGATGCAGTCTGTGAAAAGTGGGTTATGCAGGAGGTAGAATTTCAGGCGCAGAATTCGTATGATGAGCCGTTTTATGATGTAACTCTTGATGTAGAATATACCGCGCCCTCGGGGAAGGTATATACCGTACCGGCGTTCTGGGATGGCGATAATATCTGGAAGGTGCGTTTTGCGCCTACGGAGGAGGGAATATGGCATTACAAAACCACGGGGTCTTCTGATCCGGGCTTGATGAAAGCGGGGAGTTTAGGCTGCAATACTTATAAAGGAGAGCTGGAGATTTATCAGCATGGCTTCATTACTGTGAAGGAGGGGAACCGCTTTTTCAGCTATGCGGACGGTACGCCGTTCTTTTATTTGGGCGATACCCATTGGACGATGCTGAAGGAGGAGATGGATTCTCCCGGCAGCAATGCATCGGATACCGGAGCGGAATCACATTTTAAGTATATTGTGGATGCACGAGTGGAGCAGGGCTTTACCGTTTACCAGAGCGAGCCGATTGATAACCGCTATAATCTTGCTAACGGGTTTGATAAAAGCGATATCCGTGGTTTTCAGATAATTGATGAATATTTTGCCTATATTGCGCAGAAGGGGCTGGTTCATGCCAATGCCCAATTGTTTTTTACCGAAGAGCTTTGTAAAAACTATAGTAAATATTCAGTAGAATATTTAAGACGGCTGACTCGTTATTGGGTAGCGAGATATTCCGCATATCCGGTGATGTGGACTACGGCGCAGGAGGCTGACGATGATTTTTTTGCCGGGAGCGTACACAGCGCGTTTACGAAAGCGAACAATCCTTGGAAAGTAGTAACCAGTGCGCTGCATGAATTTGATCCCTACTCGCATCCGCTTTCCTGCCATACCGAAGCAAGTGTAACGGCGGCAAATTCAGAATTTATCAATCTTCCCGGCTATAACTGGGTAGCGGCGCAGACGTATGTCAAGCGGCTGTGGCCGCAGGATTTTACCAGCGCCAAGAGCAATTATAATTTCTGTAATTATCCAATAGTACTGTATGAGGGAAATTATGAAAATCTGTGGACAACGGAATTTGGCGCCAGAGTGCAGGGGTGGGCGGCGTATTTGAATGGTATGTGCGGCTATGGATACGGCGTGGGGGATATCTGGTATTATAAGAGCAGCTATGATATGACCGAAGACACTGTGCGAGAGGAGACCATTACGGTTGAAGAAAAAAATGTAGTATGGGGAGATGTGATTCATAACGCCAATTCTGTTAAGTTGGGCTATATTAAGAAATTCCTGCAGGCATTTGAATGGTGGCGCCTGACGCCCTGCTTTGATGAGGAAAAATGCTTTGTAATTAATAATAAAACGGAAACCTTTGCTTTCGGTTCTCAAATCGGGCAGGAGCGCATCGTTATTTATGTTTATAATAGAAACGGCAGCGCGGATATTACATTGGTGGATTTAGATGACAGCGCTGTTTATACTGCGCGATGGTATGATGCCAATACCGGTGAATATATCCTTATTGATGATACTATCAAAAGCAGCGGAGGAAAATGGAGTATTTTGGAAAAGCCGTCGGATACTGATTATGTGTTGGAGCTTGTGAAAAAATGAACCGTAATGGAAAATACTTTGACTTTTGCTGTAATAACAGTGCTGCAAAAAATTTCTTGGCGCTTAAAGAAGCATTGAAGCAGCGCGGAGAAAGGCATTAAAATATGTACATAATTCTGCGGACGCTGTTGCCAAAATACCGCTTTTTTGATATAATCTGTGCTATCAACGGAACAGGAAGCATAGCATATGAGAATGAGGAAAAAAAGAAATCTGAACGCGCAGCTCGCTGCCTGCGGTGATATTTTATGGACACCCCGCCGGCAGGAGCTGAATATACAAAAGGCGCTGGAGCATAAGGAATATATTGATTTTGCCTCTGTTTTCGGCAGCCGGAGGGTAGAGCTGGAAATCGGCTGCGGCAAGGGCGCGTTTATCTGCGAGCTGGCCGCGCGGCGGCCGGACACGGGCTTTCTTGCGGTGGAGGTAAGCAAAAACGTCATTGTGGAAGGCTGCAAAAAAGCGCTGGCTCTGGAGCTGCCAAACGTGCGCTTTTTAAACTGCGCCGCGGAGTTGCTGCCCTGCTTTCTGCCGCCGGAGAGCATACAAAGGCTGTATTTGAATTTTTCGTGCCCGTACCCCAAGTACACCTATGCCTCCCACCGGCTGACCCATCCCCGTTTTCTGCAAAGCTACCGGCAGTATCTGGCCCCAAACGCTGAAATTCACCAGAAAACCGACAACATGCACTTTTTTGAATATTCCGTCGAGCAGTTTTCTTCCTGCGGCTATAAAATAAAAAATGTTTCGCTGGATCTGCATAACAGCCCCTGGCAGAAGGAAAATATTATGACCGAATATGAAATGAAATTTTCGCAAATGGGGCTGCCCATCTATCGGCTGGAGGCGGCGCTTTAAAATAGAGCCCCCATATCTTTGCTTTTGAATAAAATTTAGCAAAAAGAAAGGCATACCGCGCGTAAAAAGCGGTATGCCTTTTTTTGCAATTCAGCTCTCTTCTAAAAGATACGGCCGGATATTGCAGGCGTTTTCCAAAAAGGAATCGTCCACCCAGTTCGGCACATAGACGGTAAAGCAATAATCATCCTTTACAAAATAAAATTTCACACCCTTATAGGCGCCCTCTTCAGTCAGAATGTCACGCCTGGCGGCGGGCAGGCCGTAGAGCTGAATCTCTTCGTAGGAGGCGCCGGAATGTCCTGCAATATAGCGGACAAACGTCTGCGCCATTTCCTGCGCGTCGGTAAAATTTGATATCTTATAATATCGATTCCAATCAATGCTCAGCCCTTCGTTGAAATAGATATCGGGATTCGCCGTTTGGGGAACATAGCGGATATGTACATATCCTTCCCGGATCGTGACCCGATCGAATACTACGCCTTCGGGCAGGGATGAGAACTCGGGGATAAAATTCAGCAGGTCCAGGCGGTACCAGGAATCGATGGTGTTTTGATTTTCTGCCAAAGCCTTTGCCTCGCTTACCGCCTGCCGCAGGGAAGAAAGACTTTTAAATTCGGCCGGATTGCGGCAGGCCGCCAACCCTTTTTCAGCATATTCCGCGGCAATTTCCAGGTTTTTATCAATGTAATCGTGTGCCGTATCTGTTTGTTTCTCCGGGGGAAAGGCCGCGGCTGTGCTGTCTTTGCCGCCGCACCCGGAGGTTACAAGCGCCAGCAAAAGGATAAAAGCTGTTATGCCTGTTTTTTTCATACCGTATCGCCCCCTTTTTACATCAGAAAGAATGATATTCTTTGCTTTTATTATATTCCTTTCTGTTTTAAATTTCAAGCCTTTGCTTGCAGATTTTACGGGAATTTGCTATAATTTTTATAAATCCGGCGGCGCCTTTGCCGCGTAAATTAAAATTTTATGGGAACTTGATAAAAAGTTGATATTTCCGTTTTATACTCATGGTGTATTTGAAGCAAGGAGGGTATACGATGGGAATAACGGAAATACTAAAAATTACAGGGATCGTGCTGAGCGCGTTGCTTTCGGTATGCTATCTGTACCAGGTGGTGTATCTGTTTGTACCGTTTTTTAAAAAGGAGAAGACGTTTGCCTGTACCAAACAGCATAAATTTGCATTTTTAATTGCGGCCAGAAACGAAGAAGAGGTCCTGCCGCACCTGCTGGATTCTATCCGCGCGCAGGATTACCCGGCAGAACTTTTAACGGTGTTTGTGGTGGCCGACAACTGTACGGACCGTACCTTTGAAGCGGCCGCGGAAGCCGGTGCGGCCGTCTACCGCCGGGAAAACAAGGAGCAGGTAGGCAAGGGCTATGCGCTGAACTTTTTGCTGGAGCAGATTGAACGCGACTATGGCTGTGACAGCTTTGACGGCTTTTTCGTCTTTGACGCCGATAACCTGCTGGCGCCGGACTATGTGACAAAAATGAATCAGTGCTTCGGCGGCGGATATGAGATTGTGGCCAGCTGCCGCAATTCCAAAAACTTTTGCGATAATTGGATCGCCAGCGGCAACGCACTGTGGTTTTTGCATGAATCCATCCATCTGAACCGGTCCAGAATGCTGCTGGGTACCAGCTGCGCGGTTTCGGGCACGGGCTTTCTGTTCAGCCGCGGTGTGCTCCGCCGCCAAAATGGATGGAATTTCTTTCTCTTAACCGAGGATATTGAATTTACCACCGATAACATCATTCACGGGCAAAAAATCGGCTACTGCCACGGTGCGATGTTTTACGACGAGCAGCCCACGTCCTTTGCCCAGTCGTTCCGCCAGCGGGCGCGCTGGCTCAAGGGCGGCATCCAGGTGTATTTGAAATACGGCCGCCGGCTGAGCAGAGGCGTGCTTAAAAACCGTGGAAATCGCTTTGCCTGCTTTGAAATGAGCTCGATTTCCCTGCCGGGATACGGCGCTTCGGCGGCGGTGATGTTCTTTAATTTCATCATCGGTGCGCTGTGCTACGGCGATCAGGGATTTTGGCTGATTCTTTTGGGTTCGTTTGTCAGCAGTTACCTTTCCATGTTTGCCATCGGCACGCTGACGATGCTTGCCCAGTGGAAGAAAATTTATGCCGCGCCGGGAAAGAAAATAGCGCACTTGTTTACCTTTCCGCTGTTTATGATGACTTATGTTCCCGTGGCTGTTTACGCGCTGTTTGGCAAAATTGAATGGAAGCCCATCCGGCACAGCCGCGCGGTGCCGCTTTCCTCGGTTTCCCGGCAATAATATTTTAAGGAGGCTGCCATGCGGATTCTGATATGTGACGATGAAAAAGATATCACCGATATGCTGGAGCGGTATTTTGTAAAAAAGGGCTATGAAGTGCTTACCGCCAACAGCGGCGAGGCGGCCGTCAAAAAGGCGGAAAAAAATCCGGATATCATCCTGCTTGATATCAATATGCCGGATATCGACGGCCTGAACGTATGCAGACGGATCCGTGATTTTGTTTCCTGCCCGATTCTCTTCCTTACGGCAAGAGTAGAAGAAAGCGATAAGCTGCAGGGCTTTGCCGCCGGCGGCGATGACTACGTGGTAAAGCCTTTTTCGTTGGGCGAGCTGGGCGCGCGGGTGGATGCGCATCTTCGGCGCGAACAGCGAAAGACCCAAAAGGCCGAGGTGCGGTTTGACGAGGACCTTGTTATCAATTATACCGAGCATACCGTTTGCTGCCGCGGGCAGGAAATCGGCTTTGTGAAAAAAGAATTTGCAATTATCGAATTTTTATCCCAGCATCCGGGACAGATTTTTGACCGGGAACAAATCTATGAAAAGGTCTGGAGCCTTGACGGCGAAGGAGACAATACCGTGGTTACCGAGCATATTCGCCGCATCCGCGCCAAATTTGCAGCTATCGGCGCCAAGGCCTATATCGGAACCGTATGGGGGTGCGGCTATAAATGGGAAAAATAAAACATCTGCGAGAATTTTCCTTTAAGGCGGCGTTTGCCGTATACTTTGCCGTAGCCATGATCTGTGCCACCGCGGCGGTTTATTCGCTCAGGCTTGCCTCGGATATGATACGGGGCAATATTGAATGGAAATATGAAGCCCTTTCGGCGCGCTACGCCATGCCTGCGGGCGGGTCCGCCGATACCGTATATGGCAATAATTATGCCAGCTTTATTCTGCGTGATGCTGACGGCAGCGTTACCGACCGGTTCTCCTATTCCTATTCGGAAGCGAAGCTGACAACCAAATTGGGCGCGGGCGGACAGGTGGAATTCTTTGAGCTTTCTCCGCTGTACTCGGCAAAGGATCGGTTCGTGTACGGCTTCTGGGGAGCATTTTCCTTTGCCGTTATTCCTGTGGCCTATGGCGTGGGAACGATTCTCTGCGCCGTTGTATTTTATAATACCAAATTAAAAAAGCCGCTGCTTTTGCTGACGCAGGCGTATACGAAGGTAGCGGAAAATGACCTGAATTTTAAACTGGTGTACAACAGCGGGGATGAAATGGGGCGGCTTTGCGCCGCCTTTGAAAATATGCGGGCGGCCCTGGAGGCCAATAATGTTGAAATGTGGCGGCAGATGGATGAGCGCAAGCGCCTGAACGCCGCGTTTTCACATGACCTGCGCACGCCGCTTACGGTTTTGAAGGGTCGGATGGAAATGCTGAAGAGCTCTGTGGCCGAGGGCCTTTATACGGAGGCGGAGCTTACCGCCGAGCTGGAAATTATCAGTGCAAATATTACCCGGCTGGAAAATTATGCAGAGGCCATGAGCAGTCTGCAGCGGCTGGAGGATATTCCCATCCGCCGTACCGCCGTACCATTTGCCGAAATGGCGGCCGGCCTGAAGGATACCGCAGAGATCCTGCTGGGCGAAAAATGTGTGTTTTCGGCCGAAGCCGCGGACAAGCCACTGCTTTTGGACATGGAAACGGCTTCGCTGGTCTATGAAAATCTGCTTTCCAACGCCCGGCGTTTTGCGCGGAGCCGGGTGGAGATTCGCATTTTTTTATCGGGGAATCTGCTGCTGTTCTCTGTTAGCGATGACGGACCTGGATTTTCCTCCGAAGCGCTGAAAAGAGCCACGGAACCGTTCTTCCGGGGGGAAAAAGCGTCCGGCGGTCTGCATATGGGGCTGGGACTGAACATCTGCAAGATTCTGTGCCGGCGGCACGGCGGCGATATTACGGTAGCCAACCGTGCACAGGGCGGCGCGGAGGTAACGGCCGGCTTTGCGGTTTTGTAAAAAGACGGAATACGCCCCGGCATGGATAAGGGCAAAAAGGAAATGTGAGGCCTGAAGGCTTTTCCCGTATCGGTGTTTTTGCCGGAGCGGGAAGAAAGGCTCCGCCCTGCGGAAGCCTGTTAAGCCGTATTCATTTGGAAAGTGAAGGAAGGAGCGGGTTTATGCGGACCGTTTTTAAGAATAAATTGTAGAGCTATTTGGGCATTGCTTTTTTGGGGATATCCGCCGGATTACTCGTTGATTTCTTCAGCGGCTTTCCTGCCGATACGCTCTGGGATTTTCCTATTTCAGCAGCTTCACATGAAGGTGGATTTTTACAACCTCGCTGATCGTGTTGTTCAGCGAAAAACGCATGGTTGTGGTAATCAATGCGGGGATACCGGTCACGGATATCTTGCGAGCTATAAGAGCGTTTCATAGCCTATATACGCCAAATCATCGCTGAAATGCTTTCGGCAGAATGTTATATAGATATTCCGCTTTCTTCTGTTGGCTCTTGTCCTGTGACAGAGCTATGCCATAAAAAGTGTAAATATGTGCATATTTGCATTATTTTTCAATCTGTTCAATACGATGTAAGCATATCTCCCAATAAGGTTTAGGAGTTGACATGGAATAAAAATTATGCTATACTTTTTAAGTCAATAAATTGACCGTAAATAAATAGACTAAGGACGGTGCGTTATGACCAAGGAAGATAAGAAAAACGCATATCTGTATTGTAAATTCAGAGACGAGCAGTTTGCCCTATATGACGAATACGCCAAACGCCACGGGATGCTGATGAAAACACTGTTGGTTGTCAATGCCCTCTTTTATGCAAAGGATGGAATGACCCAGACCGAGATATGTGGACGAACCTTTCAGTCAAAGCAAACCGTGAACCTAATCATCAAAAATCTTTTAGCAGATCGCTATGTTACCGTTACGGAAATGCCGGAGAATAGGCGAAATAAAAACGTAAGGCTGACAGAGGCAGGCCGGGCGCATTGCGAAAAGGTGGTTCGTCATATCACATGGGCGGAGGACACGGCGATGTCAATGTTTACCGCGGAGGAACAAAAACAGCTTATTGATTTGTCAAGGACATTTACCAAAAACCTTACCATGCTGGTAAATCAAGAAACGGAGGATTGAAAATGGAATTTTACGATGTAATCAACAAGAGAAGAAGTATTCGCCAATTTGAAGATAAAGAAATCCCGCGCGAGATATTGGAACGGATTTTGGATGCAGGACTGAAAGCGCCTTCTTCCAATCATCAAAGAAGATGGGAACTGGTGACACTGACAGACAAGACTATCATAATGGAGCTGGCGAAATTTGTTCGTCCTTATCCCTGCCGGATTCAGGAACCTAAAACTCCACAGCAGGAAATGTTTAAGATTGCTTATCCGCGTCAGCGCAGCATGATCGAAGAATCCGCTTGCGTAATCCTGCCCTATTTCAAACAGAAATACACCTTTGACAATGACAAAAACGGCTACGGCCTGATGGATTACGGTGCAGCATGGGCGCTGGTGGAAAACATGCTTCTGGCAGCGACCGCTGAAGGATTAGGCTCTGTCGTACATATTCCCGTCAAAAAGGAGCCGGAACAGATCAAAGCATTTATGAAGATTCCCGAAAGCTATTATCTTCCTGCTATGGTAATTTTCGGTTATCCGGCAAAGGATGCGCTGCTGCCTTCACAGGTTAAAGCAACGGTAGAAAACAAAGTGCACTGGAACAAGTGGTAATTTGGCAAAAGGAAATGTAAAACAATGGAGTTTCATAAAGTTATCAATCAAAGAAAAACCAGCCGGGAATGGACGGACAGAGAGGTTGATTTTGAAGCAATCAAAAGAATCCTCGAGGCTGGGATGAAGGCTCCCTCTTGGGATCACTACCGAAGCTGGCAGTTTATTGTCCTGCATGAACACGAGGATAAGGAGCGGGCTTTTGCCTATGCAAAAGCCGTTGCCAAGCGGTATGTGGACAGCAACCGTACCTATGTACGCCCAAATTTGGCGCAGAAGATGTACGCCTACGCCATGCCACGGCAATATACCATGTTGGTTGATTGCCCTTATGTGATTGTTCCACTGTTCAGGTGCACCGGACTCAATGCTGAATGGGTGAGCAAACTCAATCCGCTTACTACCGCATGGTGTGTTGCGGAGAATATCATGCTGGCCGTTATCAACGAGGGGCTTGGCTACTCACTGCGTATACCACTAAACAGAGAACACGACGTTGTGCTGAAAACGCTGGGTGTGCCGCAGGGATGGATGACTCCATGCTTTATCGGCGTTGGCTATCCCAAAGAAGACGAGTTGGTTTTGGAGCAATATGACACCAAGCCGGACGGTCATATCCATATGGGAGGCTGGTGAGAATGGGTTACCCGATTATTCAGGAGATGGAAGTCAAAAGCGTTTTCTCCAAATCAAATTTGCCGGTATGCGAATATTCGGTCAATCCTTATGTGGGCTGCACACATGGTTGTAAATACTGCTATGCGTCCTTTATGAAACGGTTTACCGGTCATGCGGAGCCATGGGGAACCTTTTTGGATGTAAAGGTTTGGCCGGAGATCAAAAGCCCTCAAACATATGCGGGAAAAGAACTATTTATCGGTTCCGTTACAGACCCCTATCTGCCGCAGGAGGAACAATACGGGCGTACACGCGCTTTGCTGGAGCAACTGCGGGGCAGCGGTACAAAGCTCAGTATCGCTACCAAAAGCGATCTGATCTTGCGCGATTTGGACTTGATAAAAACGTTTCCTGATGCTCGCGTTTCATGGTCTGTCAATACGCTGGATGAGGATTTCAAAAACGATATGGATAACGCTGTAAGCATTGAGCGTCGGCTTGCGGCAATGGAAACATTTTACCGCGCAGGGATTCGCACTACTTGCTTTGTATCTCCCATTTTTCCCGGTATTACGGATGTAGAGGCGATTATTCAGCGTGTGAAAAAACAATGTAATTTGATCTGGCTGGAAAATCTGAATCTACGCGGCAGCTACAAGACCGTGATTATGGAGTACATACAAAGAACTCGCCCGCATTTGCTGCCCCTATATCGGGAGATTTACGGCAACGGAAGCTGCAGCTATTGGGAACTGTTGGACCAAAAATTACAATCCTATGCCGATGAAATTGGTCTGGACTATGTAACCAATGACGACAGCATGAGACGGCCATTTGATGCGCCGCCTGTGGTTGTGAATTATTTTTATCATGAAAAAATTAAGAAAAGTGCAAAGAGAGGAAAATAAAAGATATGGGGTCGCTATTATTAGCAGTTATCTATCTGGCTTTTGTTAGTCTGGGACTTCCGGATTCCTTGCTTGGTTCCGCGTGGCCCGTCATGCAAACATCAATGGGCGTTCCGTCTTCCTATGCGGGATATGTGTCCATGACAATCGCATTTATGACGATTATATCGTCGTTAGTAAGTCCTCAACTTATACGGAAATTTGCCACAAAATGGATTGTGATCGTTTCTATTATCCTTACTGTGGTGGGTTTGCTTGGATTTTCCTATTCCAGCCAATATTGGATGTTGTTCCTGTTTGCCCTGCCTTACGGCCTGGGGGCAGGTTCGGTAGATGCTTCCCTGAATCACTATGTAGCCAATCACTATTCTTCACGGGTAATGAACTTTCTGCACTGTTTCTACGGATTAGGCGCGGTCATCAGCCCCAATATTATGGCGCTTGCGCTAAAATACGCTCACTGGAGCGAAGGTTATAGATGGACCGCTTTTGTTCAGATAGGAATTTTGGCCGTATGTATTCTTTCTTTACCTCTGTGGAAAGCAAACGATCTAATAGATGAGGATGCTGGGGAATCTGCAGGAATTAAGAGAGCTTTGAAAGTTCCCGGTGTTGTGCTTACGCTGATAGCATTTTTCTCATACTGTGCTGGCGAAGCCACCTGTTTTCTGTGGACATCGAGCTATTTTGCAGGAACAAAGGAAGGATTAAGCCAAGAAATGATTGCCTCCTTTGGTTCCCTGATCTTTGGCGGATTGATGTTGGGCAGATTGATTGCGGGCTTTATCTCCAACCAACTTGGTGATAGAAAATTGATTCGAATCGGCCTTGCTGTAGAAGCCGTGGGTATCCTTCTGATATGGATTCCCGGTTCCCAATATTACACTGCGATGATAGGCTTTTTGATGATTGGAACCGGCATGGGGCCGATTTATCCTTCTATTCAGCATATGGCGCCGGCTAATTTTGGCAAGAGATACAGTGCGTCGGTAATCGGTCTGCAAATGGCATCAGCCTATATTGGCAGTACATTTATGCCCACTGTGTTTGGCTTTATTCAGCAAAACGTGGGAATTGGAATCATGCCGGTATATCTTATAGTATTTGCTGTGCTGAATTTTATTTTTCTGGAATTGGCGTATCGGGCAATCGCAAAGAAAGCATGATTTACAGGTATTCTGTAGGAGTGTAAGAACAAAGAATTTGTATACGCATTGGCCATTGCCAGGTGTATAGGGGGATAGTTCAGTGAAGGAAAGATAGACGGATACTGTACCTATGTGGGGCAAATCCGCATCCTTTTAAAGATTGAAAGAGAGTTCTTAAATAATAGGATCAAATGCTTACAAAAACGATACGAGGGTTAGATTTGCCATTTTCAAAAAATACCTTTGCAGCAATAAAAATTTAACCTTTCTTGATTTTATTTAAAAATTAGGAGAGGTTATTTTTTTGCTCTGATTTTTGAAAAATTGGTTAGATTAAGTAAAAAAATAATAAGCAAATTACTATTTATCTCCATAATCAATTCTCTCAATTTTAAATATTACAGGTCTAGTTCCGTCAGAACAACAAGTAATCATTGTATTCTCTTCTTTCATCCAGCCTTTCATTATAGAACCCCCTTGAAGTCCTGCATAAATATATCTTGCAATAGCATCCCACGCCTCTGAACAAAATGGCATTTTAGGTCCACCAGCAATTTCATTTGGATTTCCATTAGTTTTTACTAGAGTATTGAAACCCATATGCCAAAAATCATCTTTATCCTCATCTCTTTCAAAGATAAATTCATCTCCTACATTATAACAAGGACAAGCTCCTGCTTTTGGATCTTTACAATATTTTTCTTGTATGAAAAGATATATTATTGTTTTCATAAATATAGCTTCTATATAACAAAGT
>CAJMLN010000042.1 GCA_905214315.1 uncultured bacterium
GAATTTTATTCTTTTTTTCGCCCTTTAAATTCCAGATATAGCCATCCTCCACCTTGCACCACCACTCCGGGTCATGGTTTGCCAATCCGTTTAAAAGCTCCTGATCTGTTAAATTTGCACTTTCTACAAGCTCCACATCTCCAACCTTCACGGCAGCGCACCTATCATCGGCACCGGTTTCCGGATCCTCACGGTAAAAATCAAATGTACCATAACGAATTTCCGCACTCAGTATATGCCCTTCGTCCCCTCGTTTAATGCCGTATTCCTCATAATCATCGCTAAGGATTCGGACTCTGTCTAAAAATTGCATAAATTTCACCCCTTTTAATTTACGAATCCGCCAAACGGCGTATTATTATGTAATTCTCCGTTCGGATACACCATCCAACCCGTTTTAAATTTATAAATTTTATCTGCTTTTTCCTGTTTTCCCTTTAATTTCATATGTATGGTTATTCTCTGACCACTCTTATCGAAAACTCCCAGTATATAATTCCCGCTCAAATATTGCTTTCGTGCATTTTCCGCTATCTCATCATAAATTTCCTGGGCATCCTTTTCAAGATATCCCATGGTTTTTATTAATTTACTTTTAATTTTGTTCACAAATAAATATCGTGTAATCTTCTCTATCGGAAAATCCAATGTCACCTTCTTCAGCTCAACCTCTTTCATTTCACATTTGCAGTGCGGATGGAAATATTCCGGCTTGTTATTCTTTTTAAATATTGTTTTATTCAGCGCTACGCACAGCGCACAGGTCCGGGTTTGCGTATCCTCGGTCGCCTGTCCCCGGCACATCTTAATATCCTTGGAGCTGTCATTGATCCGCTTGACCCATACGTCTGCGCCGGTTCCTGAAAGCGCCAGCAGCTTTTCCGCCGCATCCTTGAATACATTCATATTGTACCATTCTCCTTTGATTTTGTAAAGACGGTTTTTTCGCCTCCCCTTTTATCATAGCACGGTTTTCTCTGCGCGGGCGCCGGATGTGACATTCCCCAAAAAAACAAAAAAGAGCGTTTCGGAACGCTCTTTTGCCGCAGATCGGTTATTTTGCAATATGTAAAAAGTCAAACCCAAAGGCCTTTAAAAATTCCCTGGCTATCAAAACGGATCCCGTCAGGTTCGGATGCACCCTGTCATAGGAAACATTGTAGCTGCTTCCCGAAGCCAGATACGCGTCAAAGACCTTTTGAAAATCCAGAAAAACGCAGCCATGCTTTTGCGCCAGCTCCCGGCAGATAGCGGTATACTCATCCATACGTGCGCGCATCGGCTCCGCCGTATCCCGCACCATATAATAGGGGGAAGCCAGAAAAACGCCTTTTACCGCAGGAGAAATTCTGGTAATCATCTGCTCCACATTGCTGCGGTATTCCTCGGGCAGCACGTGCTGCTCTCGCGCCGCGGGCAGGTCAAACTGCCGCCATACATCGTTAATGCCAATGCAGATGGAAACCCACTGAGGCGCAAGCTCGACCACATCGCGCTCAAACCGTTCCAAAAGCATACGGCTGGTATTGCCGCTGACGCCGGAGTTGGTGACCCGCACCGTAAGCTCAGGATAGCACGAAGCCAGCATTGCATGCACGATGTGCACATATCCGCCGCCAAGCTGATTGGGCCCATCCCCCACCGGATTGGCGCTGCCGGCGTCGGTGACGGAATCTCCCGCAAAAACAATGCGGTCATATTGCTCAAAGATCATATAAATACCTCCGCTGCATTTTTATTCGATATTATTATATCTGCAAAAAAAGCAATTGTAAATATATTTTCTTCTGTTTTGAAGGTAAAATCCTTTATATATCGCCTTCAAAATTCTCCGTCAGTTCCCTGTACAGCATAGCCCCCGCTTTCATACCCAGGTTAAAATAAATCTCCTCTATCACTCCCGTATACTCCAAAAAATCCTCCAGAATCGTTTCCCGAGCCCTGCCATAAGGCTCAAGCGCTTTTTGCAAATGCAAAAACGCCTCTTCACGCCGGGCCTCAAAATTTCCGGATTGAACAATAATATCTCCACTGCCGTCACGGATCAATGCGGCTACAGTTTGCAGATTCACACGCTTTTTCATTGCTGAAAACGCACTTTCTTTTCCTCTCAACGCGATCTCCTCCCTTTTCTCCCGTTCCTTCATTTTTTATTTTTCCTTTTGCCGCGCATAAAATATGTACTGAATTCTCCACTCTTAGGACAGTATGGTTCTGCTGCCAGCAGCTGCGCACCCAGCATGGCTCCCGCCTGCAGACCGATTTCCATATACACCGCCTCAACCGTTCCGGCATAGATATAAATGGCCTCCAGCAGCCGCTCATACTGCTCGTCCTCTAAATTTTTCAAACAAGCCAGCATCTGCCGGTGCGCCGCCTCCAGCCGTTCCTGATAGGAACGTGCGTCCGGCTTGCTTCTGCTTTCATGTAAAAGAAACTCCCGGATCTGCTGAAGATCGGTCCGCTTAAAAATTTCATCCACATACCCCATCGCTCTTTTCTCCTTTCCCTCCCAAAGCACAGGGTGAACTCGTGCCTGCGTTGTTTTGCCTTTCTGCCCTGGTATTCATTTTAAAATCCTCCTGCAAAACCGTCCGTCACGGTTTATATACAACTATTAAATTGTGTTTCATTCCTGCATACAGCCGTTTGATTGTAATATCAACACAAATAACCCATCCTGTATTAAAATAAGAAAGAGGTGAAATATATGATGAATTATCATCAATTAGCAGCTATCAGACAAAGCCGCAAATTAAGCCAGACGCAGGTTGCAGAAGCTTTGGGAATAAAACAGCAGCAATACAGCCGATATGAAACCGGGGAGCAGATCATGAGCATAGAAAAATACATAAAATTAGCCGAATATTATAATCTGTCCATAGATTACCTCGTTGGAATTATTTCCTTACCCAAACCCCTGCATTAAAACCTCGCAATATCCGCACACTGTACAATGGCTTTTATCAAGGGGGCGTTTTTTCTTTTTTTATTTCAGCTTTTGCTAACCATCCGCAGGATTTTATAAAAAATTTTTTACCACATTTTCACTGTTATATTACAAAATATCCCAAACTTTATGCTATAATAATACTGAAATGTTTTATCCTTTGCGATTACAGACATTTCAGAAAAAAAAATAAGTAGGAGATGTATCGATATGCGTTTTCCAAAAACCAAAGAACTGCGCCGTCAAGCCCATTTGACACAAAAACAAATTGCCGAAACACTGAATACTACGCAGCGGCAATATAGCCGATGGGAAATCGGGGAGTATGAATTTCCGCTGAACAAGATGATTCAGCTGGCAAAATACTATAATGTAAGCCTGGATTATCTGTGCGGTCTCTGCCCTGAACCGGAATCGTCAAGTCAGGAATAAATTCTCTTAAAGTCCCTTGTCATTGTTTTAAATGTCCTATATAAAATATATTATGCTATTTAGTATCTCAATTATGAGGAAAATATTATCATAGAGAGAAAATCTTCTCATTTTATTCCGAATAATAGAAGATTTTTTTATTTTTTTCCACTTTTGTTTGCGGTTTTTGCGAAAATCATGTATAATTCTCATAAGCAGAAGGAGTGAAATGATTATGAGTATGGCAAAAAAGATAAAGATCATCCTCGTGGAAAGAAACATGACAATTCGCGAACTCAGTAATAAATTAGGGTACAAGGGATCCTATTTGTATAATAAATTATATCGTGACCGGCTTACCGAAAGTGACCTTAAGCTCCTTGCAGACGCATTGGACTGTGATTATGAAGGCGTTTTTACTTTTCGGGATACCGGCAGACAGATTTGAGTTTTTTATTACCCCCCCTTACGAGCCTTTCAAGTTTTTGTTTTCTTTTCTGCAAATTGATGAACAGGCTCTTTTCTTTTTACAAAATATTACAAAATATTACATTTAATCATCTATTTGAATGATAGCAATAATATAATATCATCTCTTTGAATGATTGTCAATAAAAAATTGGATGATTATGTTATATTATGGGCGAGGTGAATATTATGTATTTTTACCCGCGCCTAAAAGACGTTAGAGATGACGCTGATAAAAAACAAGATACGATTGCACGCCATCTGGGAATTACCAAGCAGCAATACTCGCTTTACGAAACTGGAAAGAGAGAGATTCCACTGCATCATTTGATTTCTCTTGCCGAGTATTATAACATTTCACTGGATTATTTGTGCGGTTTGATTCCTCATCCAAGACCGTTGAATCAGGATACCCGGGAATCATATAAAATTATTATCAACAAAAAGATTTAAATTCCCCAATTCGGCACAATGTCAGAATAGGGTTTTGTATGTCTTTTCAACAAAATACCGTATAAAAAATTCAGTAAGGGTATTCGTATGCAAAAAAAGAAGGGCCTGCAGCCCCTCTGCCGCAGCCCCTTTCTTTTTACGCTATTTTTATAAAAGACAGTCATCGTATTGCCGCTTATCCTTATTCCGGCGGTAGAGCACAAAGCGGGTACCGATCACTTGTATTTCTTCACTTGCTGTTTTGCGCGCTAAAATCCCGGCTGCGTCGCGCGCAGAAACCGGTGACGTTTCCAAAACACGCAGTTTGATCAATTCGCGTGCTTCCAGCGCACTGTCTGCCTGCTGGATCAGATTTTCACTGATTCCATCCTTACCGATTTGCAAAATTGTTTCCACCTTATTGGCGTATGCGCGCAAACGGGCGCGCTGCTTGCTTGTAAGCATAATTTCCCTTCTTTCTTTGATTCATTTTACACGTTTTTTAAAAGGAGGTCAACTACAAAATAAGGCGCATTGCGTTTTATCATAAAGCCGTATTGTTCCGCGCTGTTACTGCACACACCAAAAAGAAAAGAGATATTTTTTGCGATAATGATAAATTTAACTGGACAAAAAAAAATTTTTTGATATAATAGGTACGATGCTACCGTGGCTCAGTCGGTAGAGCGGTTCACTCGTAATGAACAGGTCGCCGGTTCGATTCCGGCCGGTAGCTCCATTTTTTATTAGACCGGGCAAAGTTCCCATAAAGGGGCCCTGCCTGCCGCACCCTTTCGGTGCTTTTTTCATAAAATTTCTGCCGGAATGATGGAATTGGCAGACGTGCTGGACTCAAAATCCAGTGGTAGCGATACCGTGCGGGTTCGACCCCCGCTTCCGGCACCACGTCGGAGCAAAGTCCTCTTTGCTCCGGCTTATTTTTTCTTTTGACGGAATAAGCCATCTGCTCCACTCTTCCAAAGAAGCAAAAAAAGATATCATTACAATGGCCCTGTAAGCTCATCATTATTTTTAACCTTTTGCAGAAAAAGAAAACAGGAAATCCGGATTTATTCTCCGGCTCGCTAAAGCATACCAGCGAAAAAGACAGACAATGCTATCTGTACTGACAGCGTCCCTAAAACAGCTGCAAAAGAGAAGAAATAAATCTTCGCCTCTCTGTTCCTCTTTTTGCTCTCGTTCAGAGGGGAAGAGCTCATCAGCCTCTGATTTTTGCAGCATATTTTAATATACGGAAATCGCCGTCAAAATAGTTCATCTGCCGTTGGCTTATACATATTTACGACAAAACGCCGCCTGACGATATCAAGCTTTGATATGCTCCTTTTTTCAGTTCCCATATTAAAAAGTACGAAAGGTCAAATAAGATGTTTAAAAAAACAATTCTGACAAAAAAGCAGCAAAATAACGACCAATTTAATCTTAAGCTTTTTTTTGCACTGTGCCTTTCCGCACTGGTTCCCACAATTTATCAAACCTTCCGGACATTTATGGTTTCTGTAAATGTTTCTGCCGAGGGATTCAATATTATCGGCCAGATGGAATGGTTTGATCTGATCAACGAAACCCTTTTAGCTTTTATTGTGATTCCTCTTTATTCGGTTTTCAATAAAATATCCGTTCAATCAAAAAATGATTTGAAATATTTCGTTTTTAAAGCGGGTATACTCACCGTTCTTTTCTATTCGCTATTTCAGCTTGGCGTTTTCTTTTACGGCAAAAATCTCCTTGTCTTTATGAATCCGGCGGAAACAGATGTATCCGCGGCATCTCGGTACCTCATCTTAGAAACCGCTGCCTTTGCCGCAGGAGTAATCCCCGCATTTGCCAAGGTAGTGTTTATCGTAAAGAACAGAGTAAAAAATGTCTATATCCTTCTTGCAGTGCAGGCACTCTTACTGATCGTTTCCGATTTTATTCTGATCCCGCAATTTAAAGTAGAGGGCGTTGCAATCTCCAATATCGTCACAAATATAATATTAAGTGCGGCCAGCATTATACTGTTGATTCTATACGGCGATCTATTTCCGTCAAAATTTAAAAAATCAGATGCCGCCCTATTAAAGGGATGGGTAAAAACCGGTTTCTTTTCCGGTATGCAGCAATTTACAGATAATATCGTCTATGCATTAATGATCGGAAAAATGGTAAATATGGTAGCCGAGCAGGGAAACTACTGGCTCGCTAATAACTTTATATGGGGGTATCTGCTGGTTCCCATAAACGCATTAGCGGAAATTATTAAGCGAGATTGCGTAAACGGATATATTCTAAAAAAGAGCAATTACTATACTGCGCTGTTTATAATCTTTTTTGTATGGATCGCGAGCATACCGTTGTGGCATATATTTTATCGGGATACAGAGCGGCTTGTAAACCATCAGCAAATCTTTTCTATTACCCTTAAATTATTTCCTTTTTATTTTGCATATGCATTTTCCACAATACCGGACAGCATATTCACCGGGCTTGGAAAAACAAAATATAATGCCGTAAACTCCCTTCTTGTCAATTTTATATATTATGGAAGTTTTTTTATACTGTACAAAACAAATATTATAACAATGACGATGGATACCATAATCCTGATGTTTGGATTCGGTATGGTTTTTCATCTGCTGATCTCCATAATAGAAGAACATATCCTGAAAAGATGGTTACGGAAACAAAATAGGCGGCAGCAGCTGTACCGCAGTGGTGCTATTATAAAAATGACCCATTTTTGAGCTGCTTTAGTGTTTCGCCGATTTCCGTCTCCGTTAAGCTTCAATATTCTACTTTTTAAGTTTATAAAAAATTTTACGGCACACTTTTTTGGAAGAGCTGCAAAAAACCGGGTATACTAAAAAAAAGGAGGCATAACGATGATTGAACAGGATACCATAAAACTGCTGCGCGAATGTGATGCCGGTGTAAAAATGGGAGTTTCTTCCATCAACGAAGTTCTGGGGATGATTCAAAAACAGCCGTTTCATGAACGCATGGAGCAATGCAAGGCTGAACACGAACAATTAGACCGTGAAATCCAGAGGCTTTTAAATCAATATCAGGACGACGGGAAAGCCCCAAACCCTATGGCCAAAAGTATGTCGTGGATGAAAACCCATATGAAGCTGGCCGCGGACGCTTCGGATAAAACGATTGCCGATTTGATGACAGACGGCTGCAATATGGGGGTAAAATCCCTGTATAAATATTTGAATCAGTATCAGGCAGCAGATGAACCCTCAAAAAGCCTTACCAAACGGTTAATTCAATCAGAAGAACGGCTTATCGCCGACATTCGCTGTTATCTTTGATTTCTGCTCGCTGCGGCCGGAGCCTGATTTCGGCCGCTTTTTATTTTTTACACCTCCGTTTATAAAAATATTTCCTGTAAAATACAGTGTGGTATTGACAAACAATAAAAAAATGCTATAATCAAAAAGAATAAATAATAGGAGGTTCAGCTTTATGAAAGTTTGCCCTAAGTGCAGCAATCAATGCAGTGATTCCGCCATATTCTGCAATGTATGCGGTGCTTCGCTTGCAGTGCAGCCAGAACAGCAGCAACAACAGCAGCAACAACAGCAACAACAACAACAACAACAACAACAACAATATCAGCAACAATATCAACAACAGCAATATCAGCAGCAGCAATATCAGCAGCAGTATCAGGTACCGCCTACGGATCATACCGCTGAATTTGACGGGGCGGATATTTCACAAAACAAAGTTATTGCCATGGCACCGTATATGCTCAGCTTTATCGGTATTATTATTGCGCTTTTAGCTGCAAACTCTTCAAAATATGCCGCCTTTCACGTGCGCCAGGCTCTTAAAATCGAAATTATCTCTATGCTGCTAATCATTTGTATGGCGGTTCTGTTCTGGACCATCCTCGTCCCGATCGCAGGAGCAGTCTGCATGATTATTCTGCTGGTTATACGCATCATCTGCTTCTTCTCTGTCTGCAGCGGTAAAGCAAAAGAACCTCCGATTATCAGCGGATTAGGATTTTTAAAATAAAACTTTCCATGCTCTTTCGAAATTCGGAAGAGCATATGTTTTAATATTGTAAAAAATACGGCATCCCTGATGGATGCCGCTTTGTATCACAAAAAAAGAGCCGCATTGCGGCTCTTTTTGTACAGGCTTATTCCTGCTCTTTTTTCTTCCTGGCTACCACTACCAACACCACTGCTGCCGCAACTACTGCCGCAATCAGCGCAACAGGAAGCAGATCACCGCCGGGCCTGCTGTTAGTAGGCAGCTCATATACCATCGAAACCGTCATACTGTCCTTTGCATTGGAAGAATCCAACTGCATAAGCACATCCGGACTGATGCCCGCAACAATAAACGAGGTACCGGCCTTGATCGTTCCCTCTTCATTTTTGATATCAAAACGCGGGAAGAACTGATCATAGGAATACTCTTTTTCCAGATCGTTTACATTAATCGTTACCTTAGCATCACACTCATAGGTAATCAGCTGGCTCTGCCCCGCGGGAATCGTATACCACTCAGTATTTTTTACCGCTTCCCAGGAGTCGGAGCTTCCTTGATGCAAAACTGACGCAGAAAACTGTACCTGAATTGTATATTTACCATTGTTATAAATGGTAAAGCTCTTCTTCACCTTACCGTCCTTAATGTCGGCTGCAGTAATAAAGCCCTTAGCCTTATCCGAGGAAATAAAGATACTTCCGTTGACGTCCTTATCGATCGTCCACTGTACGCCGACAGGCTCCTTAGCCTCTGCAATCGTTACCTCGTCTACCAGATACGGGAACACAGGGTTGCCAACATACGCGCATTTTGCACCCTCATTGCCGCCGTCCAAACGAAGAACTACCTCATACGCACGGGTATTTCCAGCGGCATAAAGATCATCCAGCGTTTTTAAGAAATTTTCTGAAACATCAAATACAACGCTGTACTGCTTCCATTCGCCGGTAAGATTAATATAAGAGCCGTTAATAAACGTCTTTACATGGTAATCCTGAACCGTAACGCCACGTTTCTCAAGCTCTTCCGGTTGAGTAGTGTGTACCTGAGAGTTCAAGAGCACCTCAAATTTTGTATTAGCCGGTACGGTACCGTCTACCTTGGCCCAGAACGTAACCATATACTTGCCTGCGCCCATACCATTGTAGCCGGCCTCCTGATTCTGAATAATTGCCGGGCCAAGATCAAAGGCAACGGAATCCCACTGCGCGGTAGGACTAAAGCGAACCGCATGAGCCGTTCCATTAGCGCCGGGCTCTACAAGCGTAGGCGCTTCCCCGCCGGCACCAGCAAATACATCCCAGCCGGTCAAACCGTTTTCCGCATTGCCGTTTTCTACCTTTTTAAAGGTGTCTTCCTGCTCCTCTGTAACTCTTTCAAACGTCAGCTCGTCGATCAAATAGCTCTTCTCGGCGGATATGCTATCCTTATAAAAGCCCTCAGAAGCATCAAAACGGATCAGCAGCTGATAGGCCTCATACGCGGCGGGAACCTTACTGTAAAGCTCTTTAATCTGCGAAATAAACTGCTCGGAGATATCCATCTCCACTTCAAATTTCTGCCACTCTTTCGTAAAACGAAGGAAATTTGCGGCAGTATAATTATAATGTGTTGCAATACAGTCCTCTCTGCCCAGATCCTGAGAAACCTGTACAGCACTTCTGTGGTACTGCGAGTTCAAGAAGATATAAAAATCTCCGGAATCCTCCGGTGAGGTGTCAGCAAGCTTGGCATAGAAGGTCAGCTTATACTTGCCTGCACCGGCGCCCATATAATTATTATCGGCATCGTCGATAATCGCCGGGCCTACATCAAAGCCCGGAGCGGACCACTTATTATTAGCGGGCGTATACTTTATTGCCCATGCGGTACCGTTGGCGCCGCCGGAAACGCGCTCCAGCTGTCCCGCATCTGCGCCTTTAAAATTAACCCAGCCGTCAGAGCTGTTTTCCAGCGTACCGTCGCCCAGCACATTATCCAACTTTGTAAAGGAAACATCATCCAAATACAATACGGAGCCTGCGCCCATGTTATCCATGCAAACATACAAATTCTCATCTGCAGCCTGCGTCACGGAAAGCGTGCATGTATAGGTCAACTCAATCCACTGATTCGCCTGAATCGTTATACTGGTTCCATTGGCGGAATTAAACCGAAGATGATCTCTTTCAGGATCAATCGTACCCTGCGTACCGCGGAAAAGCAGTGACAGCGTATCTTGTCCGCCTGTGGGCATGGTTTCAAAATAAACCCATGCATGGAATTGATAGGTACCGCCCTTTCCGTTTACAACCTTTTTGGTCGCATCCCCGGAAATAGCCGGCATCGTCCATGTTCCGTTACCGCCGGAAAATTTCAGCGAATATTCTCCGCCATGGACTTTTGCACCGTCGCTTGCAGCCTTTACCTCTACCGTGCCGCCCAAAGGAGCGTTCATATACTGATTGGTATTGCCTTCAAAATCTTCCGTCAGCGACTTTCCCTCAACCAGCGCGGTCTGAGACGCTGCCGAAACCGAAAGCAAAGTCAATCCGGCAAAGGCACCGACAGTCAGCGTCAGTGCAAGCAGAATGCCTAAAACTTTCTTCATAACTTGTCCTCCTTAAACTTTTACAGAACGGATAAGAAACCGTTCCACTCTAACTTTGATTATAAGGAGTTCTAAAATAAAGTCAATGTATTTTATTGCTTTTTTCGATAGGTGCAACAATATGTTTTTTCCATAATTACAAGCAATTTCCGGTTTTCCGTCAAAAATATGTGTTCAGCTTTCACTCCGCCAATTCCTGCAGAAGCGCCCCGCAAACCTCTTCAAAAGAGAGTGTTCCTTTAAAATATGCAGTATTATCAGCAATAGAAAAAGCGTTCGCCGCAAAGCCGTCCGTAATTTCCAGCAGCTTCCGCGCGATCGATTCCGGCGTAATATCTGAAACGGAAACGATGTTCTCGTTAAACGAAGAGAGATCTTTGTTTTCATAAGTGTTCGTGATCGTCTTCACGCCAAAAGTGGACATCTCCAACGGCGGATAGCTCGGATGGGGCGACAGCATCAGGGATATCCCCGCATAGCAGCAGCCAAGCAAACGGGCATATTCTCCAATAGGAAGCTTGCCTGCAGAATGCAGCACGCAGCCCCTGCCTACTGGAATATCCGGATGCTTTTCCCCTGCGGAAATCAGCTGCCACTGAGAAGCATCCCCGGCCAGCGCCGTCCAGTGCCGCAGGGCCTCAACAATGATTTCCATACAGTTACGCGGAACCGAAGGGCGGCCGTAAACCAGAAGCTTTTTTTCTTTTTGCCGCGGCGGATTTTTCAGCAATTCCTCCTTTATCACGGGATTCAGCACCGGATCAAAAGAGAATTCCCGAAAAAAGCGATACCCATGCAGCCGAAAATAATCCCGCAGCTCCTGGCTGTTGAACACCGCTATCACCCTTTTTTCCGAACGATAAGTACTCTCCGCCAGTGCGCTGCGAGAGGACCAGGGATAAAAATAGGGCTCATAATCCTGAATTAAATAAATCATCGGTTTCGCAATACCGCAATTTTGTTCAATAAATTGAATCGCCGGCGCCGCGATAAAAGCCGTCCACCATGCAGTGCATAAAAAAACATCGTTTTTCCCTACGGGAATGGTTTTTCCGGCGCGGTCATGGAACGATACAACCTGCCGGTCGGCAACAGTTTCCTCGTCACATCCGGTAAGCGTATAGCCGGGATATTTTTTTAAAAATTCCGGTATCAGTGCTTCGTCGGTAACAATGATCCGGCGTTTAACAGCAAGCGTATCCGCCAGCTTTTCAAAAAATGTCAATGCAGTAGAAATACCGCCAAACACATGGGCAGGATTAAGCGTAGGTACAAGTAAATTAAGCCGAAGCTCCTGCCCCAGCTCTCTTTGAAAACGCACACCTAAGGGCACGATCCCCGGTATGGAAGGATCAAAGACAAAAATATTTTTCAGCTTTTTAAAGGCCGCCCTGGCCAAAAACCCAATCGTCAATCCTCCTCCGCCTCCTTTACAGCATAATCTTCGGCTTGGTACTGGTTTTATCCAGATTTTTATTATAAAAAGGATCTCCGTTTTTCAAATAATCCCGATAAGCCTCTTCTGAACGCACAAAATCAATGGAGGGGATCTCCGCAGCGTTTCTGGACTTGGACTCCATATGATACAAACGTACCCGTGCGTCATACAATACGCCAAGGCCATATTTCCCTGCACGCAGGCAAAGCTCCACATCACTGCCGCAAACAATAAAGCTCTCATCAAAACATCCGATTTTCTGCAGCGTTTTACGGGAAACAGCCATACAGGCGCCGGTAACGGCAAGAACATCCCGGTTCACCATGGGCGATACAAATAGATCCGCCGCATGCCGCTGCGGCTGTCCTTTATACACATGATCCGCCCAACCACTCATCCCTACCACAACGCCCGCATGCTGGATCGTTTCATCCGGGTACAACAACAGCGCGCCCACTACACCGATATCCGGCCTTAGGGCATTTTCCGCGAGGCGTTCGATCCAATCCGGAGAGATCACAACGGTGTCGTTGTTTAAAAAAATGAATATTTCCCCATGGCTGTTCTGAATGCCTAAATTATTCACCCTTGACCAGTTGAAGGCAAATGGCGCCTCCAGGATCCGGATACGGCCATCCTGCTCCTTCAGCTCCTTAAAGCAGGAAAAGGCAGTCTCTTCTGCAGAACAATTATTTAAAATCAAAATTTCAAAATTCTGATAGCTGGATTTTTGCAGAATACTTTCCACACACGCCTTTAAATCCGCAGCATGATCCTTTGTAGGAATGATTATGGACACCAGAGGCTTCTCTTTGAGCGTATCAAAGCGCGCGTCATATACAAACAGATATTCACTGTCCTGCGCATAAGCAAGTGGGCCATAGCGGCGCTTTAAATGCGCGTCCAGCGCCTGCCGCCCCGCCTCATGAGCATAGGGCTTTGCCGCAGGATTAACTGACGTTGAACTTTCCGTTTCCCGCCAGGAATAAAGCACATCAGGAATATGATAAATTTTTTCGGTATGCTCCGTAAAGCGCAGCATCAGATCATAATCCTGGCTGCCGCTGTATACATCACGCATTTGCCCAACCTGATCGAACAGGTCCGTCCGGAATACAAAAAGGTGACAGATATACATCTGCGAATACAACAGATCCCTGTTAAAATCCGGTTTAAAAAACGGCAGAACCCTGCGGCCATTTTTTAAATGATCTTCATCGCTGTAAATCACATCCGGATGGTGTTCACAAACTGCTTCCGCCACGGCAGAAAGAGCATGTACGGCCAGCCGGTCATCATGGTCCAAAAGTGCCAAGTATTCGCCCGATGCCATTTCCCTGCATACATTGGTATTTCCGGCAATTCCCAGATTCTGCTCCAGCTTTTTAAGCTTAATGCGCGAATCCTTTGCAGCAAAGGCCGCTGCGGTTTCGTAAACATAACTATGAGCCTGATCGCTGGCGTCCGCCAGACAGAGCTCAAAATGCCCGTAGGTCTGTTTGAGGCAGGAGAGGATCATCTCCTCCAGCATTTCTTTATCTGTATTATACAGCGGAACCAGGATACTGATCAGCGGTCCATCCTTGGGTCCTTTATACGCGCCGCCGGGCACGGTATTGCATTTGATCCAGCGCTCATATTCCGAATGCAAATGAAAGCCCGCATTTTTTCTTCTGCGGCAAAAATGCAGAACGCTCCTAACCGCTTTCACAAGAAACGACGGTGCAAATGTTTTAAAAAATGCCTTGGCAATGCGCTTTTTCCCCAGCCTTGCAGGATCGTTCTCTAATTCTTGAATCCGGGCGAGCGCTTCACGGTATCGCACCTCTGCGTCCGTTTGCCCGGGCGTACAAAACTCCTGCGGCCTTTGTTCGTTCCCTGAATCTTTTTCCAATTTCTCACAGCAGGCTTGTTCGCTGAAAATACGGCGGCCTGCCGGATCCAAAATAAATCCCTCAAAAACCTGCTCAGCTGATTCATATTCCGCAAGGCGGGCATGGTCCAATCCAAAATGCGCATATGCCTTCGCTTCCAGTTCACGGTTGGGAAACGCACGGAAAAATTGCTTCAATGCACGAGTTAAAAGATATCCCGCCGGAATATTTTCCGCGGTCCATTCCTGATGAAAAAAAATCAGAGAATCTCCCTCTGCAAAGCAATTGGCAAAGACCATACCCGGATAGCCGCGTTCCAAAACGGTATCAATAGTTCCGGATGGGTTCCGGCCTGCACGGAGAATACTCTCAAAAAAACGATCAAGCCAAATAAAAAATGTATCGGTTTTTCCATTCTGGACCGCATGATACAAAACCTGCTGTAATGTGGGTACATTCATAGAACGTGCGGTAATTCCCCGATCCGTGAGCTTTTCATCCAAAATCCGAATACCGGAGGTCAAAAGGCGCAAATAGTTGTTATGTACATCCTGAATATGCGCTTTTGCCTGCTTTGCTGCCGGAAAGCTCAGCACCGTACCGTCACTGTAAACGGCAGTGCCGATGCGGTACCGCGCTTTGCAGCCGCAATTGAAAAAAGCTGCATTCAATCTTTTTTGCATCTGCACGGGCTGTTCGGCAGCCTCTATAAGGTAGGCGGGAGCAAAGAAAGGAAATACACCGTTTTCAGCAACCTGCCGTGCAAGTGCACACACAGAAGAATATGGATACAGCAGCCTGTCCGCCTCCCATGCCTGCGGAAGACAGCGGTCGGAAAACACTGCTCCGGGCATTATAGCGTCAGGAAACAGATAATAAAAATCCGTATGAGGATAGCCGCCCCGCACAAGCAGTCGTTTCAGTTCTTCATGGCTGAATCCGGTTGCCGGGAACGCATCTTCGGTGCCGCAGGCAGCAAAGCTTTCCCAATGCTGCAGGCCAAAGCGATTTTGGGCAGTAAGCAGCAGCTTGCCGCCAGGCTTTAAAACATCGTGCAGTCTGTTAAAAAGCTCTTCAAACGACGCCGCAGAATCTGCATATTCCTCCATACCGTGCAAAAGGACAGCATCGAACGTTTTCTCAAGCCGTATATCGCAAAACTGCCCCACAAAAACAGCAAGATGGTTCTCTTCCGCATACAGCGTGCAAAGCCGCTCCGCCCGGCTGCGTGAAGGCTCTACCACCGTCACAGACTGGCACTTCTCACAAAGGACTCCTGTAACAGCGCCAAATCCGGTACCAATCTCCAGTACAGATGCATCCGGGGCAAATTCATACCACGACAGTAGATTTCTTTCATTTAATGAAATCGCTGCAAAAACGGCGGCAAAATCAGCATCTGTTAAAGCTGCTTCGGCATTGCCGCCGTATTTTTTTAAATACGCCTTAAATTCTTGTTCTGCATTGCCGCCGCAAGGCTCGCTGCCTTTATAAAAATCCAGATGCAAGATGGCCATAATAAACTCCTTTTTATGGTGCTTTGATCGCAAATATGCCGCTGCGGCGATCAGCAAATATTTTTTTAAATTATACTCTAAGCAGCCATAAAAGTCAAACTCTATCCATTTTTCCCAGGGAGAAAAGCCTTCATCCGGCTGAAAGGGAAGCTACAGCTACCTTCTATAGTATTTCCTGTAAAAATACTTTCAAGCAAATTTATTTTGCAAAAAAAGAGCCGCTACGCGGCTCTTTTTACTATCCTACAGGCTTATTCCTGCTCTTTTTTCTTTTTTGCAGCAACTACCACACCCAGCATTACACAGGCTGCAGCGGCTATCGCAATAATTGCAACCGGAGCCATATCGCCCGTCGGGCAGGCCTTTGTCGTCGTTCCGTATACAAGGTTTGCTGTCGGACCGCCATTAGCTGCCGTCGTAATCGTCGATACCGGCTTCTGCGTTTCCATGGTCTCCCGGGTAAAGCCATATACCGTAAACTGATCTCCGGCTTTTGCTCCCTCTATCTTCAGCAGCATAAAGGGTACATATTCCTTGTTGTCCTTCGGGCTGGTCGCCTTATCCGGACAGTCAATCGTAAGCGTTGCTACCTTATTCGGTGCTATCGTAACTGTTTCGCCGGCCTTTACCGTCGTCCAGGCACTATCCTCCAAACGAGCCTCCAGCACCAGCTTGATCTCGCTCTTGCCGGTATTGTGAATCTTCACCGTCATTTTGCCGTCCTTCAGATGGCCGGCAAACTTATCGAATTTCACAAAAACGCCCGC
>CAJMLN010000043.1 GCA_905214315.1 uncultured bacterium
TGTAACTTTATAGTTGTAGTATAAGACAAAATATAGTATAATTCAAGACGAATATTGAAAAATATAGGACAGATTTTGCAATGTTTAAAGCGGGAGAGATTTTTGATGAGTATACAGTATGAAAATAAAACAAAACCCATTCACATGATGCGCAGGGAATACCTTGGCTGCGGTGCGCATCTGCATAAGGAGATTGAGGTTGTGTATTTATTGAAGGGAAAAACTAAGGCGTATGCGGATTCCGTAGAATATCTTCTTAAGGAGGGAGATCTGTTTTTTGCCTTTCCCAATAAAGTGCATTATTATGAAACCTTTTCTCAGGAGGAAAGCTTTTTACTTATTTTTTCACCGGAAATATTTTTGGAATTTAAGAATATTTTGATTAAAAATGTTCCTGTCTGTCCGGTTTTAAAAAAGGAGCAGCTGCCGTCTTCTGTAAAAACGGTGCTGAGCAAGGCCTATAAGAAGCTGAAGAGCGATGAAGAGTATCATGATGAAATCTGCAAGGGCTATTTGACGGTCTTTTTAGGAGAGGTGCTGCCGCATTTTTGCTATGAACCGGTACAGAGCAGCAACACGGATATGCTTTCGGCAATGCTGGCCTATTGCATGCAGAATTATACCGATACGATTACCCTGGATAAAATGGCCGCGGAGCTTCATGCCAGCAAATATTATATTTCCCGCCTTTTCGGCGAAAAAATAAAGATTGGTTTTAATGAGTATATCAATATGCTGCGCATCAATGACGCGAAGGAAAGGCTTTTAAAAACAGATGATTCCATTACGGATATTGGAATTGCCGTAGGCTATAATACCATCCGTTCGTTTAACCGGGCGTTTTTATCCCAAACCGGTATGCAGCCCAGAGAATACCGAAACGTATACAGCAGGGAATAATGCAAAACCCGCACAGCTATGTGCGGGTTTTCAATTGCTCTTCTATTCTTTTTACAATATCGCTCATATCCATATTTAAGGCGATACTGAGGCGGTATAGGGTTTCCATAGTAGGCTTGCGTTCTCCGCGTTCAATCGCGCTTAGATGGGTACGGCCGATATCTGCCAGACCGCTTAAAACTTCCTGGGAAATTCCTTTTTCTTTCCGGCAGTCTGCCAAAACCTCACCGACGATTTTTGAATCGAGAAAAAATTCCGCCATAGCTACACCTCATGAGGTATTGTATGGTATTTTTTAAAAAAATATGAATACATATGTTGACAAAAGAATACATTTGTGTTATATTGATTTTAATAAAAAGGAGGGAAGAAATATGAGCTCTGTTACGGCAAGAATTAATAAAATAAAACAACCACGGGGAGGTTATATTAAACCTTCGCAGTTTTTGGTAAAAGAACTGAACGATAACAATCAAATGAACGATAGTGAAAATATTCATGTGGTTATCGTTGGTATAGTAGTTGATTATCTTACTCGTTATATGATGGGATCTGATCTTATAAGTTCTTTTAAAATATCTTGTCAAGGAGCATTTATGGCGGAAAAATTAGGTTATAGAAATGCGATAAAAGAAGCTAAAAAATATTTATTAAAAATTAAGGGACTTAATGAACAATCTATCATTAATGCTTGTAAGTTAGCTACATTTGATGTTTGGTTTAGAAACCCTATAGGAGCGATGACTGCGAAAACGGCAGCGGAAACTAATCCTGATTTTGATACAGTTGAAAATATTAGGATTATGGTTGAGCGAAGCATTGCTTTTTTGAAAGAGTATGGTCCTATAATAAAAGATCATTTTACGTTTGAAGAGGATGGGTATACGGAAACAGTAGATAGTGGTGACGGCGATTTTTTAACGGAAGATACTTTATGGGATTTTAAAGTATCAAAGAATGCTATAACGAATAAACATACCTTGCAGCTGCTGATGTATTGGATTATGGGACAACATTCAGGAAAAATTGAATTTAGGCAAATTAGAAAATTAGGAATATTTAATCCAAGGTTAAATTTTGTATATACACTGGATGTTGAAAGCATTTCACCAGATATTATTAAAATGGTAGAAAGTGACGTAATTTGTTATTAAGAATTATATTCAAAGATATAGTGTTAGAAAATGAAAAAATATAATATAAAACCAAACAGCCGGATAAAATCCGGCTGTTTATCTGTCACTAAATAAACGGTCTTCTGTCCAGCACTAATTTTAAAGGTTTGGAGGTAATCAGTTTTCCCGGCAGAGCGGACTGCAGTTCTGCTAAACAGCAGATCGTACCGAACAGGCAATGCAGATCGTTAAACGCTTCGTCTTTTTCATAGTCAATGGCCAAGATCATCGATATGTATTTTTCCGCAAAATCCTCTAGGAAGGCCTTGGCTTCGTAAAACTTATGGGGCGTCTGCCGCATGGCGCGGGTAAGGCAGTAGACTACGTCTACATCGATAAAGCCGCAGTGGCGCAGCATGCCGGACTGATCGGGATTGATTAAAAGCTTCAGGCAGGAATCAACGATTTTATCCGGATATTTTAAGGGACGATGCTCGGCCTCGTGGTTAAATATATAATGAAAGCCGCCGGCCATGTATTGATACAGCGGCGCTTGTTTTTCTTCGCCAAAGAAGAAAAAGCCTGTCTCTTCATCGGTGTGTGCGGTGAACCAGTCAAAATACCAGTCTTTCCATTCCAAGCCAACCATGCCGGTATTGGTTAGGCAGGGCAGAATTCCCGCGCCCTTGTGGGATTGCGGCCAGGGATTCTGCCAGTCTATTTCTTTTTCCAGAAGCTCGTAGAGGCCGGCTTTTTCGGTATATTTTTCAAGCGCCAGACATTTGTAAAGCGGCTTAGCATCAAAGAGTTCCAGCGCAGCGGTGCAGTGGGCCGTTGTATGAATGGTATGGTGCGTAGGCTCGCTGTACAGGCCGGTTTCCGGATTTTGAAGGCTTTGCAGAGTGCAAATCCAGGCCGCACGTTCTTCCGGGGCGGAGGGGAAGGCGCCGATACTGTAGAGAATATTGGCTGCGTCCGCACATCCGTATTCATTCAGACCTAAGTTTCGGTTTTCGCCCCACAGCCAGCGGGCGTATTCTCCAGGCTTGCCTAAATTGTGCTTTTGCACGCACTGCAGAGTTTGAAGGATAAATCCGTCTAAATGGATTCGGTTCATTTCAGCCACTCCTTTAATTCTTGCGCCGTTTCGTTTAAGGATTCAATGCGTCCGTCATGCATAAATTCAAGCATATAGTGAACGTCATCACGTGTGGTCAGGCGTTTTAGATATTCTGCCCAGTCATTTCTGCCCTGAGCAAGCGGAAAATGCTTTTCCCTTTGCCAGGAGAATACATGTACGCTGCCGATATAGGGAAGCAGTGCCTCCAGCGCGTCAATGTTATAGGCGAAGCAGCGGAACTGATTCGGCTGCCAGAACATTTTCAGGTTTTTGCGCGAAACATCGTGCAGGAATTGAAGCGCCGTATGATATTCATCGGTAATGGAGGAGCCATGACATTCCAGACAAAGGGTATGATCAGGCGACGCATCGCAGATGCGCTGCGCGTCGAAAACCAGCGCGTCATATTCAGCGCAGGTGAGCACGTCACTACTCTTTTTGCCGCCCCAAACGCGGATCATCGGGGCATCCAGGGCACGGGCGGAGGCAAGCACGCTTTCCCAAAGCGCCGGTTCGCTTTCCCCGATAAAATAATAGGAGCCGTATTCGGGAATGGAAATGCCGGCGTTTTTACATAGCGCTTTTATTTCTCTGGCACGGGATATGTTTCCATGGGGAACATGCACGTCGCCGCCCCATTCGATAGCGTTTAGGCCGGCCTCTTTTACGGCTTGAATAATTTCTTCTGCTGTGCGGTTTCGAAAGGATATAGAAACAAGACCAATATTTTTCATTTTTTCTCCTTTTATGCCATCGTTTCCAGCATTTTTAAGGTAATTTCGTATTCGCAGGTTTGGTTTTTCTGTGCTTTTATAAACTGATCCTTCATATATTCGCCCATACGCGCGACTTCCTGTCCGGCCGAACCGGCAATATGAGGGGTAAGAAATACATTGGGCAGGGTGTAAAGCTCACTGTTCGCCTCCGGCGGTTCGGGATAGGTTACATCCAATACAGCCGTCATATTGGGATTTTGCTTTAAAATGGCAATCAAATCTTTTTCCACTACCTGCGCACCGCGACCGGTGTTGATGAAAGTGGCGTTTTTTTTCATGCGCTCAAAGCAGGAAGCATTTAGCATTCCCACCGTTTCCGGAAGGTTGGCTACATGGTTGGAAATTGTCTGGCAGGAAGCAAAGAGCTCTTCCAGCGAGACTTTTTTGGCATGGAGCTCCCGGGCCGCTTCGTCGGAAAGGAATGGGTCGTATACCAAAACATTCAGGGTATAGTCTCTCAGGCGACGAATTACCATTTTGCCGATCATTCCGGCACCGATAATACCTACGCTGCAGCCGTAATTCCCCGGCATTGAACCGAAATACGCAGCTGCACCGGAACGGGATTCTTTGCTTTGAAAGCGGGCGCAGGCCTGGAAAAATCCCTTGTTGGCCAAAAGAATCTGGGCTACGGCATATTCCGCTACAGGAACAGCGTTGGCTCCCCAGGCGGAAAAGATCCGGATTCCGCTGTTTAAAAACTCCCGGGCAAAATGCTGCACGGAACCCGCGCCGTAAAAGACCGCCTTGATCTTGGGCAGATAGAAGCGGATTTCCTCCTGGGTAAAATGCTCCATTCCCCAGGTGGTAAAAATATATTCGGTATCGGCATATTTTTCGGGTTCTGCTTTTAATTGCTCTTTGGATACCGGCTGTATATTCAATCCGGCATTTTTTTGTAAAAAATCGATCGTTTCGGGGGTATAGACCTGAAACAGAGCGTTTCCTCCCATAAGAATACTTTTCATAACAAAATCCTTTCTGTTTGCTGGCGTTTTCTGTATTCCAGCGGGGAACAAGACATCTCCCGCTTAAATAACCTTGAAAAATTACTGCTGTCGGAAAAGCCGGTGGCGTATACGATTTCAGTAACCGACATGTTTGTTTCGCTCAGCAACTGCCGTGAAACGGAAAGCCGGCACATGGTCAGATACTGCATAATGGAATAACCCGTTACAGATTTAAACAGATGGGAAAGATAACACGGGCTCATATGATATTCTTCCGCAAGCAGCTGCAGGGAGAATTTCTCCTGATAGCTTTGTTCAAAACGGCACTGAATCTTCCAGATGATTGAAATACTTTTATTATTTTCAGAGCTGAACAGCACAGGATTTTGCCGGTATATCAAAATCAGTAATTCGCATAATAAAGCTGCCTGCCGCTCGGCAGAATAAGGCAAGCCGGATTCTTGCTCGGTAACGCAGGTTTTAAAAATTCTGTCTGCTTCGGCTTCAAAGGGCACAGCGTCAAGCACATGGCAAAAATTTTCATGCCGGTTGGAAAGCAGTGTCAGCAGGGTATAGTCACGGATTAGTGTTCCGGCACCCGCAGGGGAAATACAAAGGTAATATCGCTTATATGCGTTTCCGGTAACTTTTAGAGAATGCTGCTCCAGCTTGCTGACGAAGATAAGCGACGGGCCTTCGGCATCATATTGCTTTTCTCCGATGTTCACTTTTAAGCTGCCCTCTTTTAGATAAATGATTTCATAGCAGTTATGGGAATGGGGGGCAAAATCATTGATCTCGGACAAATATTTTGCATTTTCTATCAGGGAATTGCTCAAATCCATCACTCCTCAAATATTTTAGTTTGATAAAAATGAATTTGCTATGTAAATATTGCCGAAAAATTAATCTTAAAACAAAATTTACATATTCATTATAGCACGAAAGTAAAGAATAGCAAGATTTACATAAAAGAAAACAAAAAAAAAGTTGAAAATCCATCGGTAGGTACGATATGATAAAACAGAGGTGAATGGAATAGTATGATTAGAAAAGTATATAGTACGATAGAGCAATTTAAAGAACAAAATGAGAAAATAGGAAATGTTTTACCGTTTTCCGAGGATATCAATTCTCTTGCACAAAAAGCGGAGATTTTAGGCCATTGTATCTCCAACCGTCTGGTATGCCAGGCGATGGAAGGCTGCGACGGTACGGCCACGGGAGAACCGGGCGAGCTTACCCGGCGCAGGTATCTCCGTCTTGCCGCAGGCGGTGCGGGCATGATCTGGTTTGAGGCGACGGCCTGCTGTGAAGCGGCAAGAGCAAACCCCCGGCAGCTTTGGCTGCGGGAGGATAATATAGATGCGTTTAAAAGTCTGTTGGAGGAAATCCGGGAAACGGGATTGAGAGAAAACGGATATGCACCGGTTATTTTGATGCAGGATACGCATTCGGGCCGCTACAGCAAGCCTCACGGCGTGCCGGAGCCGATTATTGCCTATAATAATCCGTTGTTTGAAAAAAACGGGGCGATTGATTCTTCCCGGATTATTACGGACCGGGAATTGGACCAAGTGCGGGACATGCTGGTGCGTTCGGCAGCTTTGGCGGCAAAGGCCGGGTTTGACGGTGTGGATATCAAGTGCTGTCACCGCTATTTGAACAGTGAGCTGCTTTCGGCCTTTACGCGGGAAAACAGCCGTTACGGCGGTAGCTTTGAAAACCGGACCCGGCTTTTGCGCGAGAGCATTGAGGGCGCACTGCAGTGTTGTCCGAAGGATTTTATCGTAAGCACCCGTTTAAACGCTTATGACGGCTTTGCCTATCCTTACGGATGGGGCGTGAAAGAGGACGGCAGTTTAACGATAGATCTTACCGAGCCGAAAAAGCTGTTGAAAATCCTTGCGCAGATGGGGGTTAAGCTGGCCAATATCACAATGGGCAACCCTTATGTGAATCCGCATGTGAACCGGCCTTTTGCCAGGGGCGGATATGAAGAGGCGGAACATCCTCTTGTGGGGGTGGCCAGGGTTTTAGAGGGGGTACGGGAGCTGCAGGCAGCGGTGCCGGAGCTGCCGCTGATTTCCTCGGCGCTTTCCTATTTAGGCGTGGCGGCGCCGTATGTGGCGGCGGCTTATATAAAGGCAAACGGTTTTGCTTTTGCCGGTTTTGGGCGTATGATATTTGCCAACCCGGATTTTGCCAAGCAGATTCTTACCGAAGGCAAACTGGAGGCTTCTAAGTGCTGCATTGCCTGCTCTAAATGCACGGAGCTGATGCGTGGGGGAAGTACGCCGGGCTGTGTGATACGCGATAAAGTCTATACGGATTTGTATAGGGAGTTTTTACAAAAAACAGAATGAAAGAGGTGTTTTTATGTTTCTATCATGGCTGAAGGAACATCGGATGGAGGAGTATGACTTTTCTGCGCCGCTGCTGCCGGCGGCTTGCGAACGCGCGGTTTGGCAGGCAGTTTATGACCCGGAGCTTATAAAAAGTGCCGAACAGTATCTTGCTTTTGAATGGCCCGTTATCAAAGCTACGGATTTTATGGCGTTTAAGAGCGAGGGCGATCGGCTTAAGCAGGAAAACCCGCATTTTCTGCGCCGGCAGGCGTTGGGCCTTCTGGTGATGGCGGAAACGTTGGAATATAAAGGCCGGTTTTTGCCTGACATTGTAAACGGACTGTTTGCCGTCTGTGAGGAAACCTATTGGGGGCTTTCGGCACACTGGCCGACGGATACGCCGGGGAATATTCCCGACGCACAGGAGCCGTATATTGATTTATTCGCCGCAGAAACGGCCGCGACGCTGGCCTGGGTGGAGTATATGCTCTATGATGCATTGCGGGATTTTTGCCCGGAAATCGTGGCGCGCATTGAATATGAACTGGAGCGGCGCACGATAAAACCCTATCTTTCGCACCGGGATTTCTGGTGGATGGGGTATCACCGCACGGGAATCAATAACTGGAATCCCTGGATTCTGTCGAATATCCTTTCTGTTTTTTTACTGGCGGAAAAAAAGCGGTATCGTCTGGAGGCGGCGCTGGAGAAAATGTTTTTGGAAATTCAGTATTTTTATGATTCCTATGCGCCGGACGGCGGCTGTGACGAAGGGGCCAGCTACTGGACGGTGGCCGGCGCTTCTTTGTTTGAATTTATTGATCAGCTCTATACCGCGACCGGCGGAAAAATAAACTTTTTTACCGATGAAAAAATTCGGAACATGGGGCGGTTTGCATATCACGTCTATATCGGTAACGGATATTTTGTCAACTATGCCGATGGTCCGTCAAGGATAGCGCCGACGACTTTTCCGGTCATTTATCATTTTGGAAAGCGGATTGGCGATCAGAGGCTGATGGGTTTGGCAAGAGAGGTTTTGGGCGAAGGGATACAAGAGGAGAAATCAAGTCATAACGGCGCGCTGCAGCAGAGGGCGGAGGAATGTCTTTTAAAAAGCAAAGCGCGCAGAAACGTGACAGAAATTATGCCGGAAGCAAATAAAAGTTATCGGGACATCGGAGAAAAACTGCGCCGCGGGTTGTATGCCTGTTTGTATCGAAAAGCCGTGCTGAGCAGCCCGGATTTTGTGCCGGAGACGGAATGCATTCTGCCGGATCTTCAGGTGGCGGTTCTGCGCCGGGGGCAGTGGTTTGTTTCGGCCAAGGGGGGGCACAACGACGAGGGACATAATCATAACGATGTAGGTAATTTTATTGCATATTTTGATAAAAAGCCTGTGCTGATTGACGTGGGAGTAGGGGTGTATACGCGCAAAACGTTTTCGCCCCAGCGGTATGAAATATGGTCCATGCAGTCCTCGTGGCATAATTGTCCGGAGGTAAACGGCACGGCACAGTGCGTGGGCAGACAGTATGCCGCGGGAGCGTTCAGTTTGCGGCAGGGGATGACGGAGACGGAATTTTCCGGCGCATACCCCCAAAGTGCGGGACTTACAGGCTTAACGCGTCGGATAACGCCGACGGAGGACGCCGTGGTGATAGAAGACGCCTATCAATTTAAGGAGGAGAAAAATCAGGTAACCGAGTATCTGCTTACGCCTCTGAAGGCAAAGATAGAAGACGGAATGTTTGTTCTGGCAGGCGGTTATACGGTAGAATTTTCAGGAGACGAATCGCCGGAGCTTACCATAGAAGAGATGGATATCAGCGGCGACGCAAAATTTATAAACAGTTGGCGGACAGGTACGCTGTATCGATTGGCATTCCGTTTTTCGGCAGGAAAAACGGAACAAATAAAAATGGTTTTAAGGAGAAATTTATGAAGACAGCAATTATTACAGGCTGTGCGGGCGGAATCGGCGCGGCGGCGGTAAAAAAGTTTTTATCCTGCGGGTGGTTCGTCGTGGGAATGGATGTAGCGGAGGCCTCGGCCGCGCAGGCGGTTTTGGGCGAGCCGGAGAATTTTACCTATCTGCGGGGAGATTTAAGCAGCGCTGCCGATCGGGAGGCTTTGGTTGCTTTGGCCGAAAAGGACGGCCGGACGATTGACGCGCTTGTAAACGTGGCCGGAGTGGCCCCGAAGGTGCGCGCTGATATTTTGGAGATGACCGAGGAGAGCTATGATTGGGTGATGAATATCAACACCAAAGGTACGCTGTTTTTGACCCAGGCCGCGGCGAAAAAGATGATAGAAAACGCTCCCGAGAATGGTGTGCGCGGGTATATATGCAATATTTCTTCCATGTCGGCCTATACCAGCTCTACCAGCCGGGGTGAATATTGTATTTCCAAGGCCGGCGTTTCCATGGTTACCAAACTGTTTGCCGATAGGCTTGCCGAGTATGGCGTTATGGTCAATGAAATTCGTCCCGGCATTATTGCTACCGGCATGACGGAAAAAGTAAAGGCGAAATATGATGCGCTGATCGACGGCGGTCTGCTGCCGATTAAGCGCTGGGGACGTCCCGAGGATATTGCCGAGGCCGTGTATACGCTTTGTTCGGGCGCGCTGCCGTATGTTACGGGGCAGTCGGTAGATGTGGACGGCGGTTTCCATATTCAGCGGCTTTGATTGAGGTATTTTATGGAAGATATAAAGATAATTCGTTTAAATACGGCGGTAGTCGGCTCCGGGGCGGCGGGATTTAATGCGGCCATCCGCTTGAAGCAGTTCGGCTGTGAAAGTGTAGCCATGATTACCGAGGGCATCAATGTGGGAACTAGCCGCAACACCGGTTCGGATAAGCAGACGTATTATAAACTGGGTTTAGCGGGCGACGCGCGGGATTCGGTAGCCGCTATGGCGGCGGATCTCTTTGCCGGCGGCTGTGTGGACGGCGACAACGCCCTAGCAGAGGCTGCGCTCTCCGCCCGCTCCTTTTTGAACCTGTGCGAGCTGGGCGTGCCGTTTCCTACCAACCGGTATGGCGAATATGTAGGATATAAAACAGATCACGATCCCTGTGCCCGGGCGACCTCGGTAGGTCCGCTTACTTCAAAGGAAATGACCGAAAAGCTGCAGCAGGAGGCAGAGCGCCGCGGAATTGCCGTCTATGACCGGCAGCTGGCGGTTTCCGTTATTAAGCATGAGGGGAAGGCCGCGGGGCTTTTAACGCTGGATTTAACCGCACAGGCGCCGCGCTTTACGCTTTTTAACTGCCGCAATATTATTTTTGCTACCGGCGGTCCCGGCGGCATCTATCAGGACAGCGTATATCCTGTTTGTCATAACGGCGCAAACGGTGTTCTTTTTGAGGCCGGCGCCAGGGGGCAGAATTTGACCGAATGGCAGTACGGGCTGGCTTCGGTAAGTCCGCGCTGGAATGTTTCCGGCACGTATATGCAGGTGCTGCCGCGGTTTGTTTCGGTAGATGAAAACGGCTGCGAGCATGAATTTTTAAAAGAATATTTTACCGATGAGGCACAGTGCCTTTCCATGGTGTTTTTAAAGGGGTACCAGTGGCCGTTTGATTCCCGCAAGGTACTGGATGGCTCGTCGGTTATAGATCTTTTGGTTTACCGTGAGAGCGTAATGCGTTCCCGGCGCGTGTTTTTGGATTTTACAAAAAATCCCTTCGGAAGAGACGCGCTGGATTATGAGGCACTCTCGGACGAGGCGAGAGAATATCTTCAAAATGCGGGCGCGTGCTTCGGCACGCCGATTGAGCGGTTAAAGCAAATGAATGAGCCGGCTATTGCGCTGTATGCCTCCAAGGGTGTGGATCTGTACCGTGAAAAGCTGGAGATCGCCCTTTGCGCGCAGCATAATAACGGCGGCATTGCTGTGGACGCCTGGTGGCAGAGCAGTGTGGAGGGGCTGTTTGTCTGCGGGGAAGCGGCCGGCACGCACGGCATTTATCGTCCCGGCGGCTCGGCATTAAATGCCGGTCAGGCGGGATCTCTGCGGGCGGCGCAGTATGTTGCGGCAAAGCGGCAGGGCGAGCCTTTGGCAGATTTCGTTTTTCTTGAGGCAGCGGCGCCGTATGTGGAAAAACACAGACGTTTTTGTCAAAGCCTGATGGCGCACGAGGATACCGTACAGGCTTTGACGCAGAAAGCTAAAAAACGCATGAGCGCGGCCGGCGGTGCGATTCGCCAGGAAAAGCTGCTGGAGGATGCGTATCAGGCGGCAAAAGAGGATTTGCAGCTGCTGGAGCAAAATACCGGTGCGGCAGGAGAGCGGCGTTTTATACGTGCGTATCGTCTGCGGGATATTTTGATCTGTCAGCGGATGTATCTTTTTGCCATGCTGGATTATGTCCGGCAGGGCAATAAAAGCAGGGGCTCTTCGCTGTACTATGATGCAGCCGGCAGCTTGCGCCGGGGCTTGGAGGAAAATTTCCGCTTTTGCTTGGATGACGGTCGTCAAAACGGTACGGTGCAGGAGGTTGCCTATTCGCCCGAAAATTGTGCGGCCGTATATAGAAGCGTGCGGCCCTTACCTAAAGGCGGCGGTTTTTTTGAAAATGTTTGGCGTACGTTCAGGGAAAATCAAAATATAGAATAAACTCTTTGTAGGAGAGAAGCACTGGCGGCGGATTTTGCTTTTATTTATAGAGGGGTATAAGAGATAATAACAGAAGCAGTTGATTTTTTGTTTGAAATTTATTAAAAAAACGAGCAAAAGTTACGCAAAGCACGGGATAAGTCATAGCGTATATTTGATGGGTTGAAAAAAGAGTAAAAGATATTATAATAAATTAAATAATATTTTCTGGAGGTTTTTATGAAGCTTCTTCCTACCCGGCAGGTGCATCTTGATTTTCATACGTCGGAGCATATTCCGGCAGTGGCCGAAAATTTTCAAGCGGAGGAATTTGCGCAGACGATTTCCGATGCGCATATTTGTTCAGTAACCGTATTTGCCCGCTGCCATCATGGCTGGATGTATTATGATTCCGAAAAATTTCCCGAGCGTGTGCATCCAAACCTAAAAAATAAGAATTTACTGGTACAGCAGGTGCGGGCGCTGCATCAAAAAGGAATTAAGGCACCGGTGTATATTACCGTGCAGGCAGACTATTTTACCGCCCGGCGCCGGGCGGAATGGCTGATTCGGAACCGGGACGGCACGCATACCGGCGGCCCGTTTACCGAGCCGGGATTCTGGCAGCGCCTGTGCGTGAATACGGAATATCTTTCCTTTTTAAAGGCGCATACGGAGGAAATTATAAAGCTTTTGGGAAGCGAATTGGACGGCCTGTTTTTTGATATTGTAGGTGTGGTTCCCTGCTGGTGTGAGCAATGCCGCCGAGAGATGCTTGAAAAGGGGATTGACATAGAGAATGAGATACAGGTTAGAGATTTTGCGCGATTTACAATGGCCCGCTTTAAAAAGCAAATGACGGCTTTTGTACATTCCTTTGACGCGGACCTTACCGTTTTTTATAACAGCGGTCATATCGGGCCGGACATCCGGGAGTGTGCCGATGCCTATACCCATTTTGAAATTGAAAGTCTGCCCAGCGGCTGGGGATACGGTGATTTTCCGGCTGTGGGAAAATACGCGCAGAAATACGGTAAAGACGTGCTGGGAATGACGGGGAAATTCCATAACACCTGGGGAGATTTTCATTCTTTAAAAAATCAAGCGGCATTGGAGTTTGAGGTGTTTCGCGCGCTTTCCTATGGCTTTGGGATTTCCATTGGGGATCAATTGGAACCTAACGGGCGCTTAAATCCCGCTACCTATCAGCTGATCGGCAGCGTGTATGAGCAGGTAGAGCAGCGCGAGCCATGGGCCCGGGGAGGACGGCACCTTGCCGAGGCGGCGATTCTTAATGATGAAAATTGCTGCTATGCAGAGGATAAGTCCTGTTTGCTTTCGGCTGTTGCCCTGTTTGATGAGCTTGGAATCCAAACGGATGTCATTGATACGGAAATGGATTTTTCTCCGTATCGTCTGCTGGTAATTACAGATAATGTGAAGGGCAGCAAAGCTCTTTCCCAAAAGCTGAATGAATTTGCCAAAAATGGGGGAAAGATTCTTTCCGCGGGCATGGGAGCGCTGTGCGAAGACGAATATCCCGCCTGTTACGGCGTGGCGTATTTGGGTAAAACCGCGCTGACACCTGATTTTATTGTACCGGAGGGTGAAATGGCCCGCGGGCTTTTTGAAGGCAATGAGTATGTAATGTATGACGGCTGTCATATAGAGCCTGTGGATGCGCAAATACTGATGAAGGGAACCAGTCCCTATTTTAACCGTACCGGCGAGCATTTTTGCTCGCATGCCTATACGCCTTCCAGAAAACAACGGGATCATGTGACGGCGACGGTCAATCATAACAGCGTGATTGTATTTTCGCATCCGGTATTTACATATTACAGCCAGATGGCGCCGCTGTGGTGCAAGCGCATTGTTGCCAATGCTGCATTGCGTTTACTGGAAACGCCTTTTATAGCGCATAACGGTCCCTCCGGACTGACGGTGAACCTTTTGGAATTTGAGAATATGTACTGCGTGCATCTGCTCTCGTATGTTCCCGTACGCAAATGTAAAAATATCGATATTATTGAAGAGCGTACTGTGCTGTATGATGTGGAGCTTTCGTTCCATTTGCCAAAACAGATAAAGAGTGCTACAATAGTACCCGAAAATATCTGTTTGGAAATAAAGGATAATAAGATTGTTGTGCCTAAGATAGACGGTTATACGATCATAAAGCTGGATGTATAGATATTATTCGCTTCATGAATATTTAAAAAAGCGGTTTGGAAAAAAGGTGTATAAGCTGGCCCTTAACGCCGGATTTACCTGCCCGAACCGTGACGGAACCAAGGGCGTGGGCGGCTGTATTTTTTGTTCTGCCGGCGGAAGCGGAGAGTTTGCCGCCGCAGGGGAAAGTATTGCCGCGCAGCTGGAAGCGGCTAAGGCAAAAATTGCTGCAAAAGTACCGCCGGATTGCGCGTATATTGCCTATTTTCAGGCCTTTACCAATACCTATGCGCCGGTTGAACGATTGCGCTGTCTGTTTGGCGAGGCAATCCGGGGCAGAGATATTGCCGTGCTTTCCATTGCTACTAGACCCGATTGTCTGCCGCCGGAGGTTTTGGCGCTTTTGGCGGAGCTGCGTCGGCAAAAGCCTGTGTGGGTAGAGCTGGGACTGCAGACCTCTAATGAAGAAACGGCTAGGCGTATCAACCGGTGTTATGAAAACGCTTATTTTCTGCAAGCCGTGCGGGAACTGAAACGCCAGGGCATAGAGGTGATCGCCCATGTGCTTCTCGGTTTGCCGGGCGAAACGCGCGAGGATATGCTGCAGACGGTACGGTTTGCGTGCAGCTGCGGTATAGACGGCATTAAGCTTCAGCTGCTGCATGTGCTGAAAAATACGCCGCTTGCGCAAATGGAATATACGCCACTTACCATGGAAGAATATTTTGATATCATAGCCGACTGTCTGGAGATCATTCCGCCGCAGGTGGTGATTCACCGCTTGACGGGCGACGGAGATAAGCGGTTGCTGATTGCGCCCGAATGGAGCGCCGATAAGCATCGGGTGCTGAATGGGCTGATGCGTGTATTGGATGAAAGAAATATTTTTCAGGGAAGTAAAACAGGAGGAATGCAGAATGGATAGAACGCAGGAATTTAAAGAAGAGGATATTCAAAGCAACAAGGGGATTTGCTGTTTTGCCTATTTGGGATTTTTATTTGTCATGCCGCTTTTTGCCGCTTCGGATTCAGCCTTTGCCCGTTTTCATGCTAATCAGGGGCTGGTGCTTCTAATTGATCAGATGATTTTAATGGTCTTTATTTTAATTTCGCATTTGCTTGCTCCGGTGGTGCCGTCCGTCTTTCCTATTGTACGTACGTTGCTTCTTGTGGTGTTATATGTTTTTTCTATTTTCAGTATTTTTTACGGTATGGTGAATACCTTGCGGGGAAAGGCCAAAGAGTTGCCGTTGATTGGCAGTACAAAGGTCTTAAAATAAAAAAGCCGGTTTTAGAACCGGTTTTTATTTGTTTAGGGACATGCGGAAACAAAATTTTTTAATGTAAATGTAATCAAGATAGGTATCTCTTTTTTACGCCTCAACAACAGAAACGTTAAAAGACACAGGCATAAACCGTTTTTTGATTTATGCCTGTTACAGATATTAATTTTTGGTTACTAAAAGCACCCAGTCTTCATTATCGGGCTTATCGGGAAGCTGGTAACCCGGTTTGCCGTTTTTATCGGTAGCATTGGCTTTGATTTCCTGCAAAATCAGTTCATACTGGCAAGTACGGGGATTGAACCATTGCGCGGTATAGGTTGCATCAGCGTCCATATTGCCCAACATACCGGTACGCGTTGTTTGATTGTAGAAATACACCACGTATGTGTTGTTGCTGTCGGTAGCACAGGTATAAATCGCGCTGGTAGGATATTTTCCGTTATCCCCCGGAACGCCTCTGTCGGGGTTAAAATACACCTGATCATTGAAATCGGGAACCAGTTTCCACCAGTTGAGGTGAGAGAAGAACTGTTTCATGTATCCTACCTGATAGCCCGATTCAAATTCAATAGCAGTTGACCATTTTACTTTTTTATCGGCTTTGGTGATGGTTTCAATACCGTCATTGGAATCTTTGTCGATATCGTAAGTGCTGTTATAATACCACATATCAATCGCGCCGTAGCCGTAACCATACATACCGGAAAGATAGGAAATCCAGCCCTGCGCCCTCGCGCCAAAGTTTTTGGTCCACAGATAGCAGTAGCGGCTTTCATAGTTAATGGCTACCTTCGGGGAATTCCAATAGTCCTTTGCAATAGCAATATCATTGGCCGTTTGTTCGGTAAGCGAAGGCTTCCATTGTGCTGCCCACCAGTTATGGCCGGTTTTTTGAGAAATTTCTTCGGATAAAAATACGGAAATGCCGCCGCCGCTGGTATTGTCCCCCGTACCTGCACCGGTTACGGTGGTGCCACCGGTACTTTCCTGATGGCCGCTTAAGGGGTGATGGTAGGCATCATATTTATGGATGTATTCGGCAACTTTTATCCAAGGATTGTTTTGATAGTTCCAGAAGGGATGGTCTCCGCGCTCGGAATAAAAGTCATTGTCAATTTCCTGTGCCAGAGTCCACA
>CAJMLN010000044.1 GCA_905214315.1 uncultured bacterium
ATTTTATTTCGCCGGCATGCTTAATTGTCATTTTTCTATTTTCGTTCCGGAGTTTCACTGCAATGTTTTCATTTTTGGGGCATAGTTTTTTCGATTTGCAGTCGCCAATTCATGCTTTGTAAAGAAAAATATTTTATTTCCTATGAGAATTTTTTGCCATTGCTTTGCTGTAAGAGGAAGGAGGGTTTTATTTATATTGTCTATATTGCTTTATAAATGAATCCTTTCAAAGTTATTGATTGCACGCTTGGAAGATATTGTCGTCAGCAGAGCATACAAAATTGCACCCGCGGTAAGAACGCCTGTCTGTAAGCCGATATGCGTAAAACCGAAAGCATTCAGCGCCGAAAGCCCCGGAATGTGAAAGAGCGTTTCCCCTAGAATCACAACCAAAAAGGCGGCGGCAGTAAACAGAACAAAGGGCTTTCCAAATTTATACGCCGTCCTGAAAAAGCCACCGATAAATATTGCGTTAAAAAGTCCCAGAATTAGAAGCACAAATCCTATGTAAACAAGATTGGCGTTCATCAAAGCGTTGCTCCTGTAAACCATTGCCTCAGAGAAAATCGTCATGCGTACAAGTGCAACTGCTGCCGTAATTGCAAAATAACAAAGCTCAATAAATATGCAAAAGGCATATTTTGCTCTGACAACATCACTTTTTGCAACAGGCAAAAGTGCCGTATAAATAATGTCGTTTGCTTCCCGCCACGCTTGGAAGGATTGGAATAATCCGAGACAAATGAAGAACGAACCGATGAGTATAGGATAGCCCGGCACGAAAGCAAGCAGGGCAAATGTAAGGAATATGTATGACAAAGGTGAAGCGGCAAGCATCAATTCTTTTTTCAATAGCTTCATCATGCCCTGATACTCCTTTCCATCCGCAGAATACTCTCCTCTAAGGTCTCACCGTTTGTGCAGTACTTTTTGCAGAATTCTTCCTTTGAACTGTCGGCAATAATAATACCCTTTTGAATATAAAGAATGTCATCTGCGCATTTCTCAATGTCCGAGATAATATGTGTAGAGAACAGAACAGCTACGCCTTGATTTCTCAGTTCAATAAACAAATCGAGCAGTTCATCTCTGGAAAACGGGTCTAGCCCACTGGTTGGCTCGTCTAAAATCAGGATTTCCGGCCTGTGGGAAAGCGCAAGCAGGAGGTTGAATTTCACCTTCATTCCCTCGGACAGCTCTGAGGGTACTTTGTTCTCGTCCAGTGAAAACATTTTAAGATATTTCCAATACGCTTCTTCGTTCCAATTTGGATAAAAGGTTTTGGTAATGGCGACGATATTCTTTATCTTTTTTTTCGGATAGTAATTGATAGCGCCTGTCGAATATCCGATTCGCCTTTTAATTTCCTGTTCATTCTCTGAGAAGGGCAAGCCGAAAAAGCAAATCTCACCGCAGTCGGGACGGACGAGTCCTAAAACGGATTTTATCGTTGTAGTTTTACCTGCTCCATTCCTGCCGATAAATCCGCAAATCCTACCTGCGTTTAGTTTGAAAGAAACACCTGAAAGCGAAAAGGACGGGTACGCTTTACTTAAATTTTTAATTTCACAAAGCGCCATCATTCATCCTTCCCTGCGGTTTCAAAAACAGCGGCGGTAAACTGTGAAAACGCCGATTTCGGCGGAATTGCAATTCCGCGTTTCTCATCACCTAAAAGCACTAACGTGTCGCCGGCCTTAATATCAAATATTTCTCTCGCTTGCTTCGGTATGACGATCTGTCCCTTTTCGCCTACTGTGGCAGTCCATGCGTATTTTCCCTTTGGCTTTCCCATAGCAAACCTCCCTATGAATTGTATGAATTGTATGATTTATATAACTAATTATACATAAATTTCATTTTCCCGTCAACAGATATTTCTTAAGCGCCGTGTAACAATTATATTTGAAAAAGCGAACAGATAAAATAAAACCAATAGAATGTGTGATTTAATTTTTTGATATATAAAAGAAGATGCCGAGAAAAGGAATTCTGCCTTTTTCGGCGTCCTTTGTAGCGCCCATAAAATGTATTCTACGGATTGCTCCAGATTATTTCCTTATGTGGCGTTGGCATTTGCGCTATCGTTCTTTTATACTGTATGATATGGTGTTTTATGAAAAATAAAAACTGTGACGGAAAAGAGCATCAAATTTTCACAAAACGGACAGATCTGTTCGTTTTTATTTCGTTTTCCTTTTTTTTCACCGTCACGAAAGCATAAAAAAGATTCGATATAATAAAAACGAAAATTTTTCATAAAGGAATGATATAAATGGCAGAAATATTTCAACGGTACGAAGAAAAATATTTGGTATCCGGCACGCAGTATACCATGCTTTTTGAGGAGCTGGCGCCCTATATGACAGTGGATGCGTACGGAAAAACAGCGATTGGCAGTTTGTATTTTGATACGCCTGATTTTTATTTAATTCGTACCTCTTTGGAAAAACCGGTGTATAAGGAGAAATTGCGGCTGCGCTGTTACGGCCGCCCCGGACCGGATTCCCCGGCGTTTGTGGAACTGAAAAAGAAATATCAGGGCATTGTTTATAAACGCCGGATTTCGCTTCCGTATCAGCAGGCACTGCATCAGCTGAAACAGGGTTTTTTGGAAAGCGGAGATCAAATTTCCCAGGAGATCAATTGGTCATTTCGCCATTATCGTTCCTTAGGTCCGGCGGCCGCTCTGTTTTATGAGCGCACGGCGTTTTACTGCGTGTATGACCCGTCTATTCGTATTACTTTTGATGAAAATATACGAAGCCGTTTTTCTTCGCTTGACCTTGCTTCGGGCGACGGTGGTACTCTGCTGCTTGCATCGGGGATGAAACTGATGGAAATCAAGATTTCCGGCAGTATGCCTCTGTGGCTTTCCCGCGTGTTGGATAAGGCCGGTGTGTTTCCCGTATCTTTCTCAAAGTACGGAACGGCATATCAGCAGCACTGTAATCAGAAAGGAGAGATCAAAAGTGCCTGATTTATTTTATAATGCGCTCAGCGGCGGTCTTACTTTGAGCGGATATCTGTTGTGTACGGCAGTCTCGTTTATCATCGGTGCCGGAATTGCTTTTGTGTATACCCGCAGGGGAACGTATACGCAGAGTTTTGTAATTACTCTGCTGCTTTTGCCGGCTATTGTGCAGACGGTTATTTTGCTGGTGAATGGAAATGTGGGAACGGGCGTAGCTGTGGCAGGCGCATTCAGCCTGGTGCGCTTTCGCTCCGTACCCGGAAGCGCGCGGGAAATTGCGGTTATCTTTCTGGCGATGACCGCCGGTCTTGCGACGGGAACAGGATATATACTTGCTGCGGGCTTATTTGCTGTTATTTTGTGCGGTGCGCTTTTATTGCTGACACTGCTGAATATAGGCGGCCGTGCCAGCGGAGAGAGAGAATTGAAGATTACGATTCCTGAAAGTCTGGATTACAGTGAGATTTTTGAGGATCTTTTTGCAGAATATACGGTTTCCTGTGAAAGAATACGTGTAAAGACCTCGAATATGGGCAGCCTGTATAAGCTGCAGTATCGGATCCGGCTCAAGGAAGAAAAGAAGGAGAAAGAATTTATCGATAAGCTGCGCTGCCGGAACGGAAATTTGGAAATCAGCTGCGGCAGAGCGCTTGAGGAAGAGAGGCTTTAGCTATGATGAAACATTGTACAGCTATTTTACTGGCGGTTTCTTTACTGCTTTTTCTGCCGGGATGCCAAAATGAAGACGGCGGCGTTTCAGGCACAGAAGCACCCGGAAATACCGGGGGCAGCAGCACCGCGGCGGCTGTGGATGAAAGTCAATTTACTTTTTCCGCTAAGGATGAATACACGGAATATACCGGAGCAGTGGAAATTTCGCTTGACGGCGCTGCGGTTTCCGGCAGCGGATGGCAGCTTTCTGCCGGCAGTTTGACGATTGGTGCGGCCGGGACCTATGTGCTGAGCGGGACGCTGAATGCAGGGCAGATTATAGTGGACGCGGACAGCTCTTCTGATGTACGTCTGGTGCTGAATCATGTTTCCGTTGTTTCGCCTACATCCGCGGCGTTGTATGTTAAACAGGCGGATAAAGTGATTGTAAGCCTTGCTGAAGGGACAGAAAATTCCTTCTCTGATACGGCATCCTTTACGGAGGAGGATGAGGCTATAGAAGCAGCCATTTTCAGCAAAGACGACCTGACGATCAACGGCCCCGGCAGCTTGTGCGTATATGGCAATGTAAATGATGGGATTCAAACGAAGGATACGCTGAAAATAACCGGCGGCAATCTTACGGTAAAGGCTGTTGACGACGGTGTGATCGGAAAGGATGGCGTATTGATACAGAATGGTTCTTTAACAGTTTCCTGTGGAGATGACGGCATTAAAGGCACAGGCACGGAAGAAAATACGGGGTATTTTTATATGGAAAACGGCAGCTTGAAGCTTGTATGCGGCGGCGATGGGATTCAGGCTGAAACCAGTATTTTCATCAAGGACGGTAATCTGGACCTTACCTGCGGCGGCGGCAGCAGCGGGAATACAATAGCAGCCGGAACTACATCGTTTAAAGGGCTTAAGTCGGGCGGTGATATGCAAATTACCGGCGGCAGCTTTTCCCTGAATACTGCGGATGACAGTATTCACAGTAATGCCGGGATACAAATATCCGGCGGGGATTTTGCCATCGCTTCAGGAGATGATGGGATTCATGCCGATAATTCCCTCACTGTTTCCGGCGGCAATATTCAAATCTCCCAAAGCTATGAAGGATTGGAGGCATTGAATGTTTTGATCAGCGGTGGAAATATCGGTGTTACCGCTTCCGATGACGGGATTAATGCAGCCGGCGGAAATGACGGGTCTTCTGTGAATGGCCGCCCGGGACAGAATAATTTCGGCTTTGGCGGAAATTCCTCCGGCGGCAGCATTGAAATTACGGGCGGTGATATTACGGTAAATGCTTCCGGTGACGGGCTTGATTCTAACGGAACACTTACCATAAGCGGCGGTACCTTGATCATTAACGGTCCGACCAGTGATGGCGACAGTGCTTTTGACAGTGATGGTGCTCTTTTGATCAACGGCGGCACGGTGTTGGCTTTGGGCAGTTCCGGTATGTTGGAGCAGCCGGATATTTCTTCTGAACAATCTTTTATTGTGTCAGCAGGCAGCGGTTTTTCGGCAGGCAGTATTATAACGGTGCAAGATGCCCAGGGCAACGAACTGTTTCGTTATACAGCCGCCAAGCGTTTTTCGGCGGTAATATATAGTTCGCCGGAGATGACGGCAGAGCAGACATATAGTATTTTCGTTGACGGAGAGCTTCTAAGCGCTTATACCGGCATGGGCGGAATGGGAGGTATGAATCCCGGCGGCGGAAATAACAGGCCCGGCGGCGGAATGGGAGGCTATCCTGGATTTTGAAAAAACCGGAGGTGCGTTTTAAACGTACCTCCGGTTTATAATAAACAATTAAATTTCTGGATTTTCCTTTATGCTGCCGTCTGGATAAAAAGCATAGTTTTTTGCGGTAAGTTCCGTTATGGAACAAGGGCGATCCTTTTAACTGAGCCAATTGTAATTGGTATACCAGGTAAGCTTTCCGGTATCCGTGTCATACGAAGCTGAATAGGCGCGCTGCAGGTCCTCACTGACGATAAATTCTTCGATCATCGTGGTTTTTTGCTGTCCGTCTTCCTCTTCAAGCCAACCCCATGAGCACCAGTAATATTTACCGTCGGGAAGAGAGAATTTTCCCTTTATGAAAAAAACGTGGGGAAAACCGGTTTCGGAATCCGCTGCACCGAGAGCGTCGGTTAATGCCTCCTGCACAGGCGCGGCTTCTTCTTCTGATACATTTTCTGTTTGTGTAATTTTGGCGGAAAACAGGTAGTCTTCCTGAGAAACAAATTCAAACTGATCGTTCTGGACCGGGAGCGTTTCGTCCTGCGGCGCGCCGCAGGCGCATAGGGCCAGGCAGCAGAAAAGACCGCAGCAGAATCCTATTTTTTTCATCGTAATTTCCTCCCTTGAAAAACAACGAATTTCTTAATTCATTTCATGTAAAATCACGCCGCTTTGCGTAAGACGCCGCTGTAATACTTGGATATCCAATGCTGAAAAATCGTCCGTCAGTGCCGCGGCGAGTCCTGCGGCCTGACCGGTGACGGCACAGCAGGGGATCACGCGCATGATATCCCACATGGCTTCGGTCACTGAGGTGCACCTGCCTGCCAGAATCAGGTTTTTGCAGGAAGCGTGATACAGAGTGCGGAAGGGTACCTCGTATACCGGACCGCGTTTGCGCCAGTCCGATACCATGCCTACGGAATCGGAAAAGCGGGTATGCGTTTCGGCATCGTGCAGCGTGTATTCGCCGCACAGCCGGCGCGTCATGCGCAGCTGTGGAATGGAGGCAATCGTTACCGGAATCAGGGATGGGTCTTTTTCCCGCTGTGCTTTAATATCGTTTAAAATGGAGCGGTGAGAGGCCTGCATAAATTCTGAAATTTCCGCGCCTTCTAAGCCGGTAAAGCGCCTGTCTATCAGCGTTTCTACTTTGTTCTGTGCATTTTTCTGTTCTTCGGGAACGTCGCAGAAGCCCATCATGCGCAGGTCGTAACCATTTTTTCCTAAAAAGTAATACCATGCGGCCAGCACATTGCCCTGCTTAAAGGTTTCGGTAGGTACGCCGGCAAAAAAGGCAATGTCGGCATCACCCGTAGCGTCAACGACCGACCGGGCCTCTATTGCCTGCCTGCCAGATTTACTTTCAATGATCACCGCATCGATGCGGTTACTGCGGCGTTGAACGGCTACCGCATAGGTTCCGTAAAGGAGCTGGACTCCGGCTTTTAGAAGCAGCTGCTCCGATAAAATGGCAAATAAGTGGGGGTTAAACTGGGTTTCAAACCGGGAATGTTTCTCTGTACGGCCGGCGGGATCGTCGGAATCCAGCCAATTGGTCGGATACCTGGCTTCCGCGCCCATGGATATGGAGAGTCGCAGGAGCTCTTCGGCAATTCCGAAGGATACCTGGCGGCCGTGCCCGTCGCATAAAGGCAGATAAATGGTTACGAGACCTGCGGTGCCGAGACCGCCTAAAATATATTGTTTTTCTAAAAGAATAACCTTTTTTCCCTCTCTGGCTGCGGCAAGCGCTGCGGAGATGCCGGCAAAACCGCCGCCACACACCAGAACGTCGCATTGCCGGACAACAGGCGTATGAAGCGTTTCTGAAATCTGCAAATACCGTCACCTCTTATTTTAGTATAAATTTATATAATTATACCATTTTAGGAATTGAAAAGCAAGTATAGTCGGGGATAAATTTACTAAGAAATTTCTTTTAAAAACAAAAGCGCTTGGTTGAAACACTTCTGAATTTGTGGTATAATATAACAAAATATTGTCCAGCAGAAGAGTGCGAACTCCTGTGAAAGGAATGCAGGATTGTGCAGATTGTATTTTAGCATGTGGGAGGAATTCTCTTTGGTATGAGTGGAAGAAAGGCGGGAATTTGAAAGTGGAAAAGAGTACGACGTTCCTGTTGTGCGTTTTGATATTTATAAAAAGGACGGTTGGTTTGTTTGAAAAAGCTTTTGCTGCTGCTCTTACTGCCGGTATTGCTGTCTGTAGGCTGTAAGAATTCTGAAGAGCCTGAACCTACGCCCACGCCCACGCCCCGCATGGTGATTCTTACCGACGAGCAGGCTTTATATACGGTAAAGGAACGCACGGAATATTCCGATGAGATCCTTTATCAGTTCAAAGGCCGTATCGAAAAAGACGGTGTGGAATATTTTCATGTGGAATGGTACTGGACAGCGTATGAGGAAAGCGAATATATTGAACCGGTGGCTTCGACAAAATTGGGAGATCTGTTTCTTTCGCTTGACGGAAAAACGCTGTACTCGGGTTACATCAATACCGACGGTACGATTATTTTTGAAACGGAAGAAGGAGAAAGTGAATGAAAAATTATAGGTATCCGGCCGATGCGAGGGGCATTGTGGATGTGACCAAGCCCCCCTATAACTGCGACAATACTGGCAAAACGGATTGTACGCCCGGACTGCGGGCAGCAATTGATGATATTTTTAAGGAATATTACGAGGCTTTCTGCGCTACGGTGAAAAAGCTGGACGCTATGCCCGGGGATGAGGCGTGGATTGGCTTTGAGATCCGCAGGGTCAACGGCCAAAGATGCATTATCTGGCCGGAAAAGCTGCCGATGTCTAAAATTATTTATTTTCCTAACGGAACATATTTGGTCAGCGATACGATTTCTTATTCCTTTGAGCATTTCCGCAATATCTTTAATAATGTGCCGTATCTGGAAATGAACTGCCGCCTGCGTCTGATGGGGCAGAGCATGGAGGGCGTAACGATCCGCCTGCAGGATCACTGCAAGGGCTTTGAATACGGAAATGATCGTCCGGTCATCAGCTTTATGCGGGGGGAGGCCTCGAATATTGCAATGACCAATATGCTTGAAAATCTTACCATTGATATTGGCAAGGGCAATCCCGGTGCAACGGGCGTAGTATATTTTGCTAACAATACCGGTGCGGTCAGAAACCTCAGGATCCTTTCAAGCGACGATGCGCTTCGCGGCTGCGTCGGGTTTGCAATCTGCCATGACAAGGCTTCGGCCTGCATCGCTGAGAATATTGAGGTTATCGGCTTTGATTACGGCTTTAAGGTAACGCCGCAGACGCATTTTGCATTCTTTGAGCATATTCGGGCAAGGGGACAGAAGCGCGCGGGATTTTTTGTGGGCGATACCATTGTTTCCATCCGCGACTTTGTCAGTGAAAACAGCTGTCCGGCGCTGCGCTGCGTCGGCTTTACCGGGCATACCGTGTGCGTGGACAGCCGCTTTTTAGGTACCACGCAGGATGATTTTGCTGTTCGCCATGAGTTTGGCGTATTGTATGCCAAAAATATTCAGGTTTCCGGATACAGCCATGCGCTTTCCTCTTACAGCGGCGGTATACAGGATGGGGATATTCGGGAATTTTCCTCTCATGGAACATTCAGCGGGTTGGACCGAGGGCAGATTTCAACCTTGGATCTGCCGGTGGAGGACACGCCGGATATTCCGTGGGAAGCGCCGGAAAAATGGGTAAGCGTAAATGCTTTCGGCGCCGTGGGCAACGGTGTGCAGGATGATACCGCGGCGATACAGGCGGCGCTTTCTTCCGGAGCAAAAACGGTCTATTTCCAGCCTGGTGCCTATTTGTTAAGCGCGCCGCTGACCGTGCCTGCCACAGTGGAGCGCATCAATTTTATGTACTGTGATCTTGCCAATACGCCGGAGATGAAAAAGCGGGAGCACACCGGTATTTTTCAAATTACGGGGGAAAGCGATACGCCCCTTGTGCTGGAGGATCTGTTTGCATTTGAGCAGCTTTCAGGAATGAATACACTGATCGACCATGCTTCTCGTCGGACCTTAGTGCTCTCGGATCTGCATACGCAGGCGGTGTCTATGTATTTTAATTCTGTAGAGGGCGGCAAGGTGTTTATGGAAAACGTGGGCTGTACCTTAGGTGGTATTCCCGGCACAGGGGGCGCGGGAGAAGCGGTGGAAAAAAAGCGAGAGAAGCAGTTCTGCTACAGCCGTGAAATTCCCTGCTATCATTTTAAAGGCCAGAAGGTCTGGGCTCGCCAGATAAACCCGGAGCGAAGCAAGCATGAGATTATCAATGATCATTCTGTTCTTTGGGTGTTCGGCTTTAAGGCCGAGGAGGAGGGTACTGCCTTTGAAACCGTAAACGGCGGCCTTACTGAGGTGCTGGGCGGAACGCTTTGCATATGCTATGCTGACCGCTTTCCGGCGATTATTAACCGGGACAGCTGCGTCAGTGTGATTTCCTCCTCAATTACTTATGCCAAGGGAAAGAACTGGAGCCGTATCGTGGAGGAACATCGCGGACGGGAGTCCTATACCTTGAAAAAAGAAGAATTCCCTGTTAAATTTATGGATGTTATCTGTATTCCCCTGTATAAAGGAGATCTTCGCAGATAGCGCCGCCGAGGATTTTCAATAGAACGAAATTTATAAAATATACAATATATTTTACAATAAATGCATAAAAATAAGAAATATCCCGGCATAAAGCGAAAAAATATTTATAAATATGCAAAAAAGGATTGACAGATCTTTTTATCTTGATATAATAGAGCTATATTAAAAAGCAAGGGGTAACAAAAATGGATAAGAGTAAGATAAAAAAAGTTGTTTTAGCCTATTCTGGCGGTCTGGATACGTCGATTATCATTCCGTGGCTGAAGGAAAACTACAATAACTGCGAGGTCATCGCGGTTTCAGGCAACGTAGGCCAGGCGGACGAGCTGGAGGGACTGGAGGAGAAAGCACTGAAAACCGGGGCTTCCAAGCTGTATGTGGAGGATCTTACGGAGGAATTTGTAAACGACTATATCATTCCTACGGTAAAGGCCGGTGCGTTGTATGAAGAGTATATGCTGGGCACCAGCTTTGCGCGCCCCGTTATCGCCAAGCGGATTGTGGAAATCGCTAAGGCCGAGGGAGCGGATGCCATCTGCCACGGCTGTACCGGCAAGGGGAATGATCAGGTTCGTTTTGAGCTTACCATCAAGGCCTTTGCGCCCGATATGCCGATTATCGCCCCCTGGCGGGAATGGGATATCAAGAGCCGTGAGGAGGAAATCGAGTACGCCGAGGCGCACAACGTTCCGCTGAAAATCAACCGGGAAACGAACTACTCCAAGGATAAGAATATGTGGCACCTTTCCCATGAGGGGCTGGACTTGGAGGATGCCGGCAATGAGCCGCTGTATGAAAAAGAAGGCTTTTTGGAGATGGGCGTATCGCCTTTGCAGGCGCCGGATCAGCCTACGTATGTAACCTTGGATTTTGTGCAGGGCGTGCCCGTTGCCATCGACGGCAAAGCGATGAGTGCAAAGGATATTATTTTAGCGCTGAACAAGCTGGGCGGTGAAAACGGCATTGGTCTGCTGGATATCGTGGAAAACCGGCTGGTAGGCATGAAATGCCGCGGCGTATACGAAACTCCCGGCGGCGCCATTTTATACTTTGCCCATAATTATTTGGAAACGCTGTGCCTGGATAAAATGACGATGCACAAAAAGCAGGAGCTTTCTATTACCTTTGCGGAGCTGGTGTATAACGGCCAGTGGTTTACCCCGCTGCGGGAGGCACTTTCCGCCTTTGTGGACAAAACCCAGGAGAATGTGACCGGCAAAGTGCGCATTAAGCTGTATAAAGGCAATATGATCAAGGCCGGCGCGTGGAGCGATTATTCCCTGTATTCCGAGGAAATTGCTACCTTCGGCGAGGATCATGTGTACAATCAGGCCGATTCCGCGGGCTTTATCAATCTGTTCGGTCTGCCCATAAAAGTACAGGCGCAGGTCAATGCCAAAAACAACAAATAAAGGGGAAGCTCTATGGATAAAATGTGGGCCGGCCGGTTTTCTAAGGCGCTGAATCAGCAGGCGGATGACTTTAATTCCTCCATTGCCGTAGATCAGCGGATGTTCCGGCAGGATATCAAGGGCTCCATGGCGCACGCGGCCATGCTCGGCGCAAAGGGAATTATTGATGCGGCCGACGCTGAAAAGATCATCAGCGGACTGGCCGGTATTTTGGAGGATCTGGAACGGCGGAAGCTGGCGGTGGATGCTTCGTGCGAGGATATTCATATGTTTGTGGAGCAGGAGCTGACGGCCCGCATCGGCGATGCAGGCAAGAAGCTGCATACCGCGCGGAGCCGGAACGATCAGGTAGCGCTGGATATTAGGATGTATTTACGGGATGAAGCCGGGGAAATTGTACAGGATATCAAGGCGCTGATTCGGGCGGTAACAGAGCAGGCAAAGCAGCATAAAACGACGATTATGCCGGGGTATACCCATTTGCAGAGGGCGCAGCCGGTGACCTTCGGACATCACATGATGGCCTATGCAATGATGCTGATGCGTGACGTCGGGAGGATTGAAGATACCGTAAAACGGATGAATGTTTCTCCCCTCGGGTGCTGCGCGCTGGCCGGTACGACGTATGATACTGACCGGGAAATGACCGCTTCGGCTTTAGGCTTTGATGATATTGCCTATAACAGCCTGGATGGGGTTTCCGACCGCGATTTCTGCGTTGAACTGATGAGCGCGCTGGCGGTTATCATGCTGCATCTGTCGCGGTTCGCCGAGGAAATCATTTTATGGTCCAGCTGGGAGTTTAAGTTTATTGAACTGGATGATTCCTTTACCACCGGTTCCAGCATCATGCCGCAGAAAAAAAATCCGGATATGGCTGAGCTGGTGCGGGGAAAGACGGGCCGGGTATACGGCAACCTGTTGGCCCTGCTTACCGCGTTAAAGGGCCTGCCCCTTGCCTATAATAAGGACATGCAGGAGGATAAGGAGGCCGTATTTGACAGCGTGGATACGGTGAAGGCCTGTCTTGAGGTTTTTGCACCGATGATATCCACCATGCGCGTGTGTGCAGAAAATATGCGGCAGGCGGCGCAGAAGGGCTTTATCAACGCTACGGATTTAGCGGATTATCTGGTAAAAAAAGAGGTGCCTTTCCGCACTGCGTATAAGCTTGTGGGGCAGATGGTAGCTTATTGCATTGAAAATCAAACGGTTCTAGAAGAGCTTTCCCTTGCTCAACTGAAGAGCTTTTCGGATATTTTCCAGGAGGATGTGTATCAGGAAATTTCGCTGGAAAATTGTGCGCAGAAGCGTATTTCTGCCGGCGGAACCGGGCTGGCCTCGGTGGAAAAGCAAATACGCATAGCGGAAGAATTTTTAAAAAGATAAAATTCCTTAAATTTTTATTTGACAGCTTTTCCGTCTTGTGGTAGAATCACACCATAATCATAAATGCTTTGAAGGAATTATGCCTTTCCTGCAGCAGTTTCAGAGAGCCGGCGGTTGCTGCGAGCCGGTACGCAAGGGTTACGGTAGTCTCATTCCTGAGCAGAATCCCCCAAAGGCAGGCTTTGTTGGATAAGGGATTCCGGGCGCCCCCGTTAACAGGGCAGGGCTTCGTTAAAAGTGAGCCTGGCAAAGCGGCTGTGTTTTTTACAGCAAGCAGGGTGGTACCGCGAAAAAAGTATTTTCGTCCCTGATATCCGTTTTTCGGATGTCAGGGATTTTATTTTTATTAAAGGAGTGCAGAGTATGAAAAAAATCAAGATTGCAGACATTACCCTTAAGGAAGCCCTATCGCTTACGTTTAAAGAAAAGATAGAGATCGCTAAGCTGCTGGACCGATTGTCTGTGGATGCCATGGAAATTCCTAAAATAGAAGATGCTCGGGTAGATACCCTGCTTGTGAAATCCATTGCTTCTGTGGTAAAAAACAGCGCTGTGGTACTGGAGGCGGGATATACGCCCGAAGAGATCGATATTGCGTTTGAAGCGGTAAAAGGAGCGGAAAAACCGGTTTTGCAGATTGCGCTGCCAATGTCTATTGTAGGAATGGAATATACACTGCGCAAAAAGCCCGCGGCAATGCTGGATACGGTGGCGGAGCTGGTTGCCTATGCCAAAACAAAAGCGGTGCCGGTGGAATTTATGGCGCTGGATGCCACCAGAGCTGACGGAGAATTTATAAAAAAAGCAGTGGATGCGGCAGTGCGTGCCGGCGCCGCAAGAGTTATTCTGTGCGACGACGCGGGAGAAATGATGCCGGATTCCTTTAAGCAGTTTGTATTTTCGGTAAAAGAGGCGGCCGGCGATGCGGAGCTGGGCGTGAGCTGCTCTGACTTTTTAAAGGTAGCGGCGGCCTCCGCGATAGGAAGCGTGGCTGCTGGTGCCACTGTACTGCGGGCCTCTGCCAAAGAGAGCGCGGCGGTTCCTTCGGTTGAAAGCCTGGTGAATATTATCCGCACCTGCGGCAGTTCACTGGAGATACAAGCGGACATTAAAACGACGGAATTTAAACGCATCAGCGATCAGATTCAATGGATTTGCAATGAAAAGCACGGAAAGAATGCTTCCCTTGGCTCTGTGTCCGTTACGGAAGATATTGCCGTTGCCCTAAAGGCCGGCGATGAACTGAATACCGTAAGCGCCGCGGTGGAAAAACTGGGATATGATCTGAATGAAGAGGATTTATTTAAAGTTTTTGATGAGTTTAACCGTATCGCCTCCAAAAAAGGCACGGTGGGAGCAAAGGAACTGGACGCGATCGTGGCGTCCGCGGCGCTGCAGGCGGTGCCGGTCTATAAGCTGGTAAGCTATGTGATTAACAGCGGCAATATTATTACCGCCACAGCGGATATTAAGCTGGAAAAGGACGGCGAGGAAAAACAGGCCGTATGTATCGGTGACGGACCGATCGATGCAGCGTTTCTTACGATTGAACAGATCGTAGGCCGGCATTTTGAACTGGATGATTTTCAGATTCAGGCCGTTACCGAGGGGCGTGAGGCCATGGGATCTGCGCTTGTCAAGCTGCGCTGGAATGGAAAATCTTATTCCGGCAAGGGGCTTTCCACCGATATTATCGGTGCCAGCATCCGTGCATATGTCAACGCACTGAATAAAATTGTGTATCAGGAGGGATAAACGATGAAGCTTTCATTTTCAACTAAGGGCTGGAAGGGCGTTTCGTTTGAAGAATTTATTTCCGCGGCAAAGGAATATGAATTTTTAGGAATAGAGCTGAACGATATCAAGGCGCAGGCGGAGGATAAGAGCAGTCCGTTTCATAAAGAAAACCGCTTTGCCGCAAAACGTTTGTTAAAGGAAAACGGGTTGGTCATTCCCTGTATTGATTCCTCCTGTGATATTACCGCGCCGGCGGAGACGATTCAGAAGGATATTGATTTTTGTATTGAACTGGCGGCTGATATGAATATTCCCTATGTGCGCGTTTGCGCAAGAAGGGAGGCTTCGGTGCAGGAGGTTTGCCAAAACATCGCGCAAAGCGTAAAAACGGCGGAAGAAAACGGCGTTATGCTTTTGATAGAAACCGCCGGCATGTTTGCCGATACACAAAAGCTAAGAGATGTGCTGAATCATTTTGCCTCTGACTTTTTAGGCGCGCTGTGGGATATGCACCATCCGTATTTTGAACGGGGAGAGGACGCCGAAACGGTTGTGCAGAATTTAGGCGCCTATATCCGCCATGTGCACGTAAAGGATTCCCATTCCGGCAGATATTGTCTGATCGGCGAAGGGGAATTGCCCATTCAGGAGATGATGAACGGCCTTGCGTCTATTAATTATGATGGTTATCTTTCCCTGGAGTGGGATCCGGAATGGATGGCGGAGCTTACCGAAATGGAGATAATCTTTTCCCATTTTTCCGTTTATATGAACCGCTTTACCTCGCCGTCCAAGCGGAAAAAGACGCTGTATTCCAACCGCGCCGGCACGGGCCATTTTATCTGGAAGAAGGATGCGCTGATCGATAAAACCTTTTCCCAGGTGCTGGATTCCATGGTGGAGGAGTTCCCGGATCAATATGCGTTTAAGTATACGACGCTGGATTATACGCGCACCTATGCGCAGTTCCGCGATGATGTAGATACATTTGCCCGCAGTCTGATTGCTCTTGGTGTTAAAGCGGGCCATCATGTGGCTGTATGGGCCACCAATGTACCGCAGTGGTATATTGCCTTCTGGGCTGTTACCAAGATCGGCGCGGTGCTGGTCTCCATGAATACGGCCTATAAGATCCACGAGGCGGAATATCTGCTGCGGCAGAGCGATACGCATACGCTGATTATGGTCAAGGGGTATCGGGATTCCAATTATTCGGAAATCATAGCCTCCCTTTGCCCGGAATTGGAAAGTACTGCGGCAGGGCAGGCACTGCATAGCCATAAGCTGCCGTTTTTGCGTAACGTAATTACGGTAGGGTTTAAGCAAAAGGGCTGTCTTACCTGGGAGGAAGCGCTGCAGCGGGCTTCTCAGGTATCGGTAGACGCGGTGCACCGTATGGCCGCGGCAGTCACGCCGGATGATGTGTGCAATATGCAGTATACCTCGGGAACGACGGGCTTTCCCAAGGGCGTTATGCTGACGCATTATAA
>CAJMLN010000045.1 GCA_905214315.1 uncultured bacterium
CCTTCTGTCTAAAATAAAAATTCCGCCACTATTTTGCCGCATAAGCATCCGCGGCAAAACAGCTCAATGCAGCAGGCCGTCATCCTCCTTAAAAATTTCAAAGGCAGCACACGGCATGCCCGTGGAAGAGCCCAGATTCGCATGCTCGGCATCGGCCACATGCATATAGGCATACCGCAGTGTAACAGGCTCCTTTACACCTTTAAAGAGCACGGTATCTTCGCTTACGATTCTTCCGCGCACCTTTTTATATCTGCCGTCTGCTCCTGCCGCCTCAAAGCCGGTAAGCTTTTCTCCGGCAAGCAGCGTCAGCCCATCGCCTACATAATCAAAATGCACGGTCACAGTGTCTTCATCAAAGCGCCAGCAGCACGGAACAGGGCTTGCGGCATATTCAATATCGCCGATTCCATATTCATTGGCCAGCACACAGAGCGCCGCGCGCTCGCCTACCGGTTTTTTATACGGCGGATGTGCCCAGTCGGCGTTTTCTTCCCTGCCGCCCACATCCATGGAAACGATCATATGGCAATTTTCCAAAAGCCTCAGCATCTTATACTGGGCATAGCGCACCTCTTCGATCTTCTTCCATTGCTCGATTCCCGGACCGCAGTGAGAGGATATCTGTACATAATAAAAGGGAAAATCCATTTCAAACCGGCGGCGCAGCTCTTCCACATACCATTTTAACTGATACGGATACGCCTGATACCGCCACTGCTCGCTTTCGCCCTGATAAAACAGCATTCCCTTAATCGTCATCTTCTGCAGGGGCGCCATCAACGCATTATAGATACCGGCCAACGGAATATTTTCTTTTTCCGGCTTAGTATAACCCATCGGCGCCACCAGCTCAGGCATAATCAGCTCCATCATCGGCGAACCGCCGGAAGCCGCGGAAACAATGCCCAGCGGAACGCTTGCCTGCAGTGTGCGGGAAAGCTTTTTGGCAAAGAAATATCCCATGGCCGACATATCCAAAATATCCTCCCTGCCGGCGATTGCCCGCCAAGAGCTTTGCCGGGGCTCGGGCATATCAAACTGCGGCGTAAGCATACTTTCGGGATGGTCGGTTGCATGACAGCGCTGCTGCTTAATAACACGGATATGATCCTTAGAAAAAATATCCTGCATTTCTTCGTCATAAATTCCCTTGCCGTTGCTATTGGCCGACTGCATGGTCAGCTCCGCATTGCTTTGCCCGTTGATAATCCAAATATCCCCGACCAAAACATCCTCGGCAAAAATTTTATCCGTTCCGTCCGAAAGTTGAAGCGTCTGCGGCACGGTATTGGCAGGCATCGGCGGCAGATACAGCTCCCAGGTAAGAGTTTCATCCACCTGTCCCCAGGCTTCATACGGACCAAGCACCGCATAGACCACATCGCCTTCGGTCGCGCCTTTTCCCCAAAGACGCACCGGAACTTCGCGCTGCAGCACCATATGATCCCCCAGCGCATTGGCAAGTCTGAATTTTTCCATTTCAAATTCCTCCTTTATAGGCAACAAGCTCAGGATACACCCGCTCCTGTTCCAAAGTCAAAATACAATACGTTCCCTGATAGCCGCCCCGCGGCCTTACGGGCGAACCGGGATTGATGAACCACCGGCCGGCATGGAAAGAACTCTCCGGAATATGCGTATGGCCGTAGAGCACAATGTCCGCCCCCGCCTCCTCCGCCGCGCGGGCAAGAAGCGCATGCCCTCCGCCGGCATCATATAAATGCCCGTGTGTGCAAAAAAGCATATGACCCTCAGCCTGAACAAGCTGTATATCTTTTCCGTCATAATCACAATTGCCGCGTACAGATACTACCGGGCAGTCAAGCAGGGCGGACAAATCCTCTGCATCCCGCCGGCCATCCCCCAAATGAATGACCATATCCGCTTTTTCAAAAAGCCGGAAAAGCGATTCCGGCAAAACAGAATGATGCGTATCGCTTACAATATAGATTTTCACAGCTTGTCCGCCAATGCCCGCAGTGCCTTTCCGCGATGACTCAGGCGGTTTTTCTGCTCCGGGCTCATCTCCGCACTGGTACAGCCGTATTCGGGAACATAAAAAAGAGAATCATAGCCAAAGCCGTTTTCCCCTTTTTCCTCATAGCCTATTTCACCGTAAAATCGTCCCTCTGCGGCAAGGCTCTTACCATCGGGCCAGCAAAGAACGGCCGCGCAGGCAAAGTAAGCGCGCCGCTCCCGGATCCCCTCCATATTTTTCAGCAGCAGACGGCGATTCGCCCCGTCAGAAGCATTCTGATCTCCCTCCGCGGCATACCGGGCCGAAAAGACACCGGGCGCGCCGCCTAACGCCTCTACACAGATGCCGCTGTCATCAGCCAGCGCCGGCAAACCGGAAATTTCCGCTATTTCCCGAGCCTTTTTCAGCGCATTCTGATAAAAAGTATCGCCGTCCTCCACCGTTTCATGCTGAATACCCGCTTCCTGCAAAGTGACGATTTCCTGAAAATACGGCTGCAGAATTTGTTTTATTTCACGCACCTTATGTGCATTATTGGTTGCAAGAATCAATTTCAATCTTCACACCTCAAATTTCCGTTTTATAATAACGCTTACTGCTTTCTGCAGAAAAATCAATACCGCGGTGATCAGATAAATCATGCGGATCTGCCAGAAATCCGCAAGCATCTGGGCGGACATATGCTGTTCAAACAAGTGTAAAAGCCAACGTCCGATTATGGGGCCAATCAAATAGGAAAATGCAGTTATTGCGCCGTAAATACCTAAAAACAGCCCCTGATTTTCCTCAGGGCAAAATTCAAACTTTCTGGTAAACAATGCGATCCCGCTGCTGGAATTTGACGCCGCCTGAAAAAGATACGGAATAAAAATAGCTGCCGGCAGCCACTGCGGCGGTATTAGAACCCAGCAGAGCATTTCCAGCCCGAACAGTACCTGGGTAATAAAATACACTCTGCCGGAACCGATTCTATCACAAAGCCGTCCCCAAAAACGGTACATCAAAAGCATACAAACCTTCATCATCAATCCTGCACATTCAATAATCAAAGTCGATGCGCCGATATATTCATTACTTTTTAAATAAGTAACGGTAAAGGTCCCGCAAATATAAAGAAACAGATAAAAAACAAAATTATTAAGCAGAAAACCCAAAAAACCAGGCTGTGCTTTTATTAAAAAAAACGTATCACGAATGGACTTTTTCTGCCGGGGAGCAATATGATATTCCGGCTCCTTAATAGATCCTAAAAGCAGCATTTCCACAACGATCAATACAGCACAGATAGAGGAAAGCACCATAAAGGCCGAAACAGATTCCTCCGTACTATCCAGATAATACGCGCCTATGATCGGCACAATGGGAACAAAAATACCGTTGATGGTAGAACGCACAGCCATAACACGCCCGCGTACATTCTGAGGAATGACCGCCGCCAGCAAACTATTATAACCGATATCGGCAATATTTGTGATAACCGTAGCTAAAAGAATTAACGCAATCATCAACCAAATGCAAAATTGATTGCCTGCCTGCGCGCCGATTAGCGTAGGTACAAATACGATAGAAGAAAGCATCAGCCGTGCAAGCAACAGCATGGAAATGATGATACCCTTGCGCTTTTTGCGCCTGTCAAACACAATGCCGCCAAAAATACAAGCCAAAGAAGCTACCAGCGTCAAAGAAGAAAGCAGCGATGTCTGATCAATATCAGCTCCCATTTTCAATAAAAAGCTTGTTTGAAACGTTCCCTGCACCAGTGCAAGACCCGCCGCACCGGCTACGGCCTCTATGGAAAGACGATCCTGCGTTTTTCGGTTGGGATGATATATCAGTTCATAGTCATTACCGTAAATGACTTTGTGCACCAGCTTTGTAAAAAAGTTCATAAGATTGAACCCCTTTTTCTTCTCATAACGTACATTATATGCTATAATGCAATTAAATTCAATCGTTTTTCAAAAAAAAGGATTACAATTTCATGAATAAATTTATAAATCTTATAGAAAAGTTATTCTTCCCCTGGGACGTATGCTGCAATGGCTGCAAAAGTGAAAACGTATACCGGCTCGGCCTGTGCAAAAACTGCTTTCAGGCGTTAAAAGCGCCTCAGGGAAACCGCTGCGAAATTTGCCTGGACAAAATCGATACTACCGGTCTGTGCAAAGCCTGTCTTCACAAACAGCCGGACTATCTCCGCCTGTACTGCGCCTTTACCTTTGAGGACTTAGGCCGCCGGCTGATCCATCAGTTCAAATTCAAAAACAAGCGCTATTTAAAGCACCTTTTTGCCGCGCTCTGCGCCGAAGCCGTTCCCAAAGAAATTTGGGAAAAATGCTCCCTGTTAGTTCCCGTTCCTCTTTCTAAAAAACGCCGCCGCCAAAGGGGATACAATCAAGCGGAACTATTAGCCCGGGAACTTTCAGGGCGCTTTGGGATTCCCGTAAACATTTCAGTTTTATATAAGCACGAAGGCGAAAAACAAATGGCGCTTTTAAATAAGGAAGAACGCCGCAAAAATATCAAAGGACTGTACGCCGCAAACGGTACGCTGAATAACCAAACCGTTCTGCTGATTGACGATATCGTAACCACGGGTGAAACACTGCGTGCCTGCGCGACCCAATTAAAGAAAGCCGGCGCGGGAGATATCTACTGCCTGGCTATTGCACGAACGGATATTTTATAATTTTATAATATGCGCATATAACCATATTGTTGATATTTTATAAATTTCTAAAAGCAAAATTCTATCTTACGGCTGTTTAACCAGCCGCAGGCAGAATTTCTTTTCTTAAAAGACCACCACTAAAACGCACAATTTCCTTCTATCTTTCTTCCTTTAAAATACACCTGACGGTCACGTTCATCGATCGAACGCATCACCCGGCAGGGATTTCCCACCGCTACCACATTGGCCGGAATGTCCTTAGTAACAATGCTTCCCGCACCGATCACCGTATTATCGCCCACCGTAATTCCCGGCAGTAAAATCGCCCCGGCGCCGATCCATACATTGCGGCCGATATACACGGGAAAATTATACTGCGCCTGCCGCTGCCGCAGTTCAGGCAACACAGGATGGCCCGCCGTTGCCACGGTCACATTCGGCCCGAACATGGTATAGTCTCCCACATAAATATACGTATCATCTACCAAAGTCAAATTAAAATTGGCATAAACATGTTTGCCAAAATGCACATGTCGGCCGCCCCAATTGGCATGAAACGGCGGTTCAATATAACATCCTTCACCCAAAGAGGCAAACATTTCTTTCAGCATGGCCGTACGCTCTTTCATTTTTCCAGGCGGTAACGCATTAAAAGCATAGAGCTTTTCCAAGCATTTCTGCTGCTCCTGAAACAGCTCCTCACTGTTACAGATATAAATTTTTTCCGTATGCAAAATAGAAATATCCATATTCTCCTCCTTTGAAACTTACAGGAAAAGGGGAAGAATTCTCTTATCACAGCAGCCCTTTATATAGCCCGCCCCTTTATCTCTGTTTCCTTTTTCATAATAACAATACGTTCTTCATCTTCCCGGATCAATTCCTGATAACCGCCCTGACGCATCAGCTTTAAAATCTTTTCGATCTCATTGATAAAAATCCGTTTATCACTCAAAACCGAAAGCCGTACTTTTTCCTTGGCCATATCCGGCAGTTCCTTAACCAGTTCATACAACCGAAGCAAATATCCACTGTCCCCCGCCGCAATGTCAATATAATGCGGTTCGATTTCCCGGGCCTTTTCCTGCGCATCCTTGTTGAGCAAAAGATAGTCTTTTACCCTCTCGGTCTGTTGCCGGCTCAAACACAATTCCTCCTCAGGGGTACCTTCGCTGATTCCCAGCACAGCCTCGGCAAGCGCAGCCATATCCATCGGCTGGCGGTGAATATTTTCACAGGCTGCTACACAATTTTTTTCTTCTTCTTTTATGCTCAAAAGCACGGCATGAATATACTTGTACCCCAATTCCTGGCAAGCCTGAATGCGCCGCCGGCCAAATACCAGACTATAGCCCGTTTTCTTTTGGGTGATCCCCACCGGCTGCAGCAGGCCGTATTTTTTTATACTTTCCCGCAGCTGCGATACATCCTCACTGCCGGGTTTAAAATCAATACTGCCAATCGGTACCTTAATAGAAACAATCCCCGCCCTCAAAAAAATCACCTCATCCAAAGCATAGCAAAAGAAAGGCGGGAAGTAAATCGAAACCGCATGGCATTTTTTTACATATTTTACCGTTTATACCGTTTTGTTGGCAGAATTTCGGCGGAAATTCAGACAGAGTGTCACGATATCTGTTTTTATGAAAAACACTTTTTCACTGCCCCGACAGTATCTGACAGAATCTCTTTTTCTGTAAGCACAGTAAACCCCGAAGCCCGCAGCAGCCGGTTCATAACCGAAAGCCCCGCGCCGTGCGTATCCACAGCCTGTACAAAAATAATGTTATAGCCTTTTTCATCCATATCGCGTAAAAAAGCGAACAGATTTTGGGCGGCCAACGCACTGTCCCGCTTTTCAAAAAGAGCAAAGGCACTCCTCTCCTTAAAAACAGCAGCCGCCTCCTTTTCCCATAAAAGCACGGGTTTCTTGCCCAAAGCAGCGGCAGCGTCATAAAGAGCGCAGGCGCACACGGGAGAAGCCTGTACAATAACCACCCGGGCCTTAGGTGAATAGTGCTTATATTTCATTCCAGGGCTGGCTGCCTGATCCACCACGCCCGCCTTTAACACAGACGGATGGATGCTGACCTCCCCCAGGACGCAGCAGAGCTGTTCATAGGAAACAAGTCCAGGACGCAGCAGCAGCGGCTTGTCCCCGCAGACTGATATCACCGTAGACTCCACCCCCCCGCTACAAGGACCGCCGTCAAGAATCATCGGAATCCTTCCCGCAAGATCCTCCAGCACATGCGCCGCCCGGGTAGGCGAAGGCTTCCCGGAGGAATTGGCGCTCGGCGCGGCAACAGGACAGCCGCAGGCCTCTAAAAAGGCCCTTGCCCCTTCGTGCTGCGGAATCCGTATTCCCACCGTATCGCCGCCGGCCGTTACACAGGCTGGAATACATGCCCGCTTTTTCAGCACAACGGTAATAGGTCCGGGCATAAACGTATCGATCAGTTTTCGGGCCGGCGCCGGCACGTCTGCCGCAAGCAGGGAAATCTGTTCCTTTTTTGCCACATGAACAATCAGAGGATTGTCCGAAGGACGCCCCTTGGCCGCATAGATTTTTTGAACGGCCGCCTCGTTCAAAGCGTCGGCTCCGAGGCCGTACACAGTTTCCGTCGGAAAGGCGACCGTCTCTCCCGCGCGGATCAGCGCAGCCGCCCTGCGACAGGAATCAGCCGTCAGTGCAACCATTTCCGTCTTCATAAAATTCTTACAAGGCCTTGGCGGTCGGCCATTTCCTCTCCTTTTCTGATAGGGGTTATATTATAATCCTCAACGTGCATACCCGGATCCTCGCGCACAAAAACGGACAAATGGGGAAAATGCTCCCGCAAAACCTCCCCCTGCTGCTTCAATGCCGCGCAAATATACGGATTCAGCCGCAGCACAGCGCAGTCTGTCTCATTATTTTTTACACAGCGCTCCAATTCAAACAGCAGGCTGTTGACAATCGTCTTTTCATTCAAAATTCTTCCGTCCCCTTCGCAGTAAGGACATAGCCGCTGCATGGAATCCGCAAGGCTTAAGCGTGTTTTCTTCCTTGTAACCTCCACCAGTCCCAGCGGAGCAAACCCTAAAATATTTGTTTTGATCTTATCGCCCGCGGCCGCCTCCTCCAAGGCCTTTAAAACAGCCGCGCGATCCTCGTCAGTCTCCATATCGATAAAGTCAATCACAATAATGCCGCCGATTGCCCGAAGCCGAAGCTGGCGGGCGATCTCCTTTGCCGCCAAAAGATTCGTACGCAAAATCGTCTTCTGCAAATCATAGTCTCCGGTAAATTTTCCGGTATTGACGTCAATCACCGTTAAAGCTTCGGTATAATCCAGGATAAGATATGCTCCGTTATCCAGCCATACCCTGCGCTGCAGCAGCTTTTTCAGCTTTGTCTCTATCCCCGCCTCCGCAAACAAATTTCCCTGCCGGAAAAAAATTTTTTCCCTTAAAGCAGGTGCCATAACCGAAGCCGTTTTCAGCGCCTCGTCAAACACAGTTTTATTGTTAATCACAATCCTGTCCACGGTACTGTCGCAGTAATCGCGCAGAACGGTAAGCAGCAGGCTGTCCTCACTGTAAAGCAAAGCCGGCGCATTTTTGCCTCTGGCTGTTTTACAGATCTCGCTCCACTGCTCCTCTAAATAAGCCATTTCCGCCTTCAGCTCTTCCTCGCCGGCGCCCTGTGCGTCCGTGCGGACAATATAGCCGTGATCCGGCGCCTTCAAAAGAGATACGAGTCCGCTCAACCGCGCTTTTTCCGTTTCGTCTTCAATTTTTTTGGAAATGCCGATATAATCCAGCGTCGGCATCAATACCAGCTTACGGCCGGGAACGGTTACCGCGGTGGTAACCCGCGCGCCCTTGGCTCCCTGCGCCTCCTTGGTTACCTGTACGATCACATCCTGTCCCTTGCGGACAAGCCGGCGGATATCCGTCCTGCCCTCCCGGGATATCTCCGGCACAGAAATATCCGCCGCAAACAAAAAGGCGTTTTTATCCAGACCGATATCAATAAAGGCCGACTGCATTCCCGGCACTACGTTGTCAACCGTACCTTTATAAATATTTCCCACACCGCCGCAGCCGTCATGTTCAACAAAGACATCCTCCAGCTCGCCGCCGTTCAAAATAACGCCGCTTGTCTGCACCGCGCCGCAATTAATCAGAATTTCCTTCATTCCTCTATCTCCAACGGTTCCTCCAGGTGTCCCTCCACTGCAATCCATATTTTTTCACGCCAGATCTGCCCTATCGGAATTCCCGCCTCCTCCTGCAAAAGTTCGGCAAGCTTATCCGCCCGCAAATTTTCGGAATTGCTGCAGGAAAGCGTTGCCTGAATACGGCCTTGCTGCTCAAAAAGCGCGTGGATCATCGGCCGGACGTTGATATCCGCCATTCCCTTTTTTGTCTTTTTAGAAAGTATAATTTCTTCGCGTGCGGCAAAGTCAGCCAGAATCTGGCCGACATCCGTCTCTGCTTCCGGATAAAGCGTATATTCCGCCCGGGCGATTCTTCCCCCTACCGCCGGTTCGGCTTCTTCCATCCGTCGGCAGGCCAGAATCCTGACGCCCGGCAGCAAAACCGCATTCATCCGCTCCATTGCTGTCTCCGGCGCTGTTTCCTGCTCCAGCTGAATTTCCGCATATTCTCCGCGGGAGCAAAGTCCCAGTGGCATAGCACTGGCAAAGCTCAGGAGCATATGCGGATGGAACCCTTGGGAATACCCCACCGGAAGCCCGGCGCGCCGCAGCGCCCGCTGAAAAAGCCGCTGCATATCCAGATGGGAAATATATCTGACCTCCGGTCCTTTCAAAAAACGCATCAGCAGTCTCATATTTCCGCGGCCTCCTTCCTGCACAGGCGCATCATTCCGCAGCCGGTGCAGCCCCCGCGGCAATCCCGCGTTGTCTGTGCCTGTTTGGCCCGTTCCAGTTCACGGATATAATATTGCTTCGTCACGCCCACATCCACGGTGTCCCACGGCAGGGTTTCTTCCGTACTGTATTCCCGCATGGCATAGGCGGGAATGGATAGGCCGTGTTCTTCAAACGCGCTGCGCCAGGCGTCTATCGAGAAGCACTCGCCCCAGGCGTCCATTTTCGCGCCGTTTTTCCAGGCCGCATAGAGAACATCGCACAGCTCCCGTCCTCCGCGGGCACAGGCCGCCTCTAACTGCGACGCCGTACTATCGTGATATTTATACTCAATCCCATGCAAGGGCCGTATCAGCTCGGTTAAATACCGCTGTTTTTCCTTTACGCTCTCCTCCGCGTCCTGCGCGGCCCACTGAAACGGCGTAAAGGGTTTGGGGATAAATACCGAGGTACTGACCGTTATCCGCATATTCTTCCTATTGCCGTTTACCCGACGGTAGACCTCGGCGCATTTCTGCGCCAGCTCGGCAATACCTTTGATATCCTCCATCGTTTCAAAGGGCAGGCCAATCATAAAATACAGCTTCACCGCGCTGTAACCGGCAGAAAACGCTCCGCGCACCGTGCGCAGCAGGTCCTCCTCGCTTACATTTTTATTGATGATATTGCGCATCCGCTGGCTGCCTGCCTCCGGAGCAAAGGTTAAAGAAGTTTTTCGCATCTGGCTACTGACCATATTGGGATCAAAAGAATCAATACGCAGGGAAGGCAGAGATATATCCATATGCTCTCCTTCAAATTCGCAGTTCAGCCGTGCGATCAGCTCCTCCAAATGCGAATAATCTCCGCTGGAGAGCGAAGTCAGCGAAATTTCGTCATAGCCGGTGGCATCAGCACTTTTGCGCGCGATCTCCGCCAGCTTTTCCACACTGCGCTCCCGCACGGGCCTGTACAGAAAGCCAGCCTGGCAAAACCGACAGCCCCGCGTACAGCCGCGGAAAATCTCCAGCATAATCCGGTCATGCACAACTTCAATCGACGGCACAATCAGCTTTGTGGGCACAAAGGTATTTTCAAAATCCTCCACCACCCGGCGCTTTACCGTTTCAGGCGCGCCCGGCGCGGGCGTAATGGTCAGACGCCCTGCCGCATCCCAGGCATGGGTATAGAACGACGGCACATAAAAGCCCTCGTTCTGCGCAAGCAGATGCAGAAGCGTTTGTTTATCCGCTCCGCTCTTCTTCCAAGCTTTAAAGATATCAACGAGCTCATCCAGCTCTTCCTCCCCATCCCCTAAAACAAAGCAGTCAATAAAATCTGCCAGCATCTCGGCATGGTTGGCACAAGGGCCGCCCGCTACAATCAAAGGAGCCTCTTCGCCGCGCTCCGCCGCCCTGACCGGCAGACCGGCCAAATCAATCATATTTAAGATATTGGTATAGCTGAGCTCATACTGCAGGGTAAATCCCCAGATATCCGCCTGCTTTACCGGCATCCGAGTCTCAAGGGCAAACAGCGGCAGCCCGTTTTCCCGCATTGCCTGCTCCATGTCAATCCAGGGGGCATAGCAGCGCTGGCAAAACGTATCGTCGCGGCGGTTTAAAAGATGATAGATAATCTTTCCGCCCAGATGCGACATTCCCATCTCATACGTATCGGGATAGGAAAACACAAAATTAACCTCCGCATCCTGCTTCATGTGCGCGTTCAATTCCCCGCCGGTATATCGGCCGGGTTTATCAACTTTTAAAAGAATTTCATCAAATTTCATGAGCAATGCTCCTGCGAATACCTATTTATTATATGCATTTTATTATAGAGGAAAATACGGACATGTGTCAATCATAAAAAGCACCTTACAGGAATGAAATTTGACTTATCTTACGGCAAATGATATAATGCCTGTGTTCAGCAAAAGAATTTCAGAAATCCGGTTTTTTATAGAAAAGCGGCTGTTCTTTCAAAGATGAGCCTGCGGCTGAAACATCCAACATTTTTTTGAGGTTTTATGAGTGGTGAAACAAAAATAACAAATGAATTAAAGAATCTGTTCAGTATGCCGTATTTTTGGCTGCGTTTTATTTTTTTGTCATTGGTTTTTGCATTTGACGATCTCTTGCTCATTTTTACGGGAACACCGATTTTCCCGTATTTTATTCCTGCAATTATTCTTGCCGGCATCGTTTTCTTTACCTTTGAAATCTTGGCACTAGTAAAAATAAGACCTGCCTTTAAGGCGGCAAAATTTCCGTTTTTCCTATGGCTGGTCTTTGGCGCACTTTGCGTATTTTCTGAATGCCTGCACGGGCTGCCGATGCAAAGCCTGATTATCCTGCTGTTGCTGCCGCTGATGGTTCTTATGGGCCAGGAAGAAAACTTTTTCAATCTTCTTCTGCTCTCCTGCGGCGTTGCCGTTTTATCTGATATTGCCGCGGGGTTTCTCTGTTACCCGCTGATCAGCAACACCTACTCTCTGGTATTATGCGCTCTGGTACCCATCGTACTGTGCGGCCTTGCCTGGGTGCTGCTGAATACCCGTAAATTCTATACCGGGCTTTTTATAATTCTGATGGCGCTAATCGGCATTATGCTGTATCTCTCCGGCGTGTCCGGCGGACGAACGGGCTTTTTAACCATTTTAATTACAATTATATTTTTCGTAGTTGCCGTAGCTATCAAGTTCCGCGCCGTGGCGAAGGGAATCCTTTATAAAAACAATTCTATCAATTTTGCTATTATTTTAGCCGTTATTCTGATTATTGCATTGACAATCTCCGCCACAATCCTTTTAGATGACCTGGGACATGTGCCTGAAATCCCTGAATCCATAGAAAACAAAGGAATATGGGATAAGTTTATTACTGCGCTGAATAATGGCAATCTGCTTTCCAACCGCGGAATGATCTGGAAATATACTTTTAGGAACATCCGTCTGTTCGGCAACGGGCCCGATTTTTACATTGCTTCGCCGGAGCTCAGCGCCGAGCAGGTTTCCGCGCATAATACCTATCTGGCTGTTTTAGGGCATTTCGGTCCCATTGCTTTTATTCTGTTCATGGTATTTTGCATATACATGCTCATTCTCTCGGTAAAATATTGCCTGGCCTCCCGCCGATTATATATTTTTCCCTTTATAGTGCTTATCGCCTATTACGTAGCAGGAATTACCGAAGATCTGGTCTTTATTATCAGTCCCCGCCTCTTCTCCGTTCTTTTTTACGCTGCCTGTGCTTTTCTAATTATAAACGAAGGCCGGCGCAAGGCAGCGCGGTAACACACCGTCCTCCTTTGCTGCATATCATGTAACAAAGGATGTGATGCTGTTTGAGTTATTTACTGTTTGCGTTACTGGCAACTGTGGGTACCTGGCTGCTTACAGCTCTCGGGTCATCCACAGTTTTCTTTTTTAAACAGGTAAATGATAAAATTTTAAATATGATGCTCGGCTTTGCAGCGGGAATTATGATTGCTGCAAGCTTTTGGTCTCTGCTGGAGCCTGCCATTGCGCAAGCCGGAGGAATCCTGCCGCCCTGGCTCACCGTAGCCTTTGGATTTATGGCCGGCGGTATGTTTATTGTTCTGTGTGACAGAATCATTATGCGGATTCAATGCCGTACATGCGGAAGAACTTCAGAAAAGAAAAAGAGAATCGCTCTGCTCGTTTCTTCCATTACCTTACACAATATTCCCGAAGGCTTAGCCATCGGCGTAGCTTTCGGCGCACTGCGCGCTGTTCCCGACCCGGGAATCAGCGACTGGGCCGCGCCCTTTTCCATTGCGCTCGGCATCGGCCTGCAAAATTTTCCTGAAGGTGCAGCCGTATCTATTCCATTGCGCCGCGAAGGCTATTCCCGCTGTAAAAGCTTTATGATCGGCCAGCTTTCCGGCATTGTTGAACCCATCGCCGGTATTTTAGGGGCAGTTCTGGTTACGTTAATAACCCCGCTGCTGCCGGTAGCTCTTTCCTTTGCCGCCGGTGCCATGATCTTCGTCGTTGCGCAGGAGCTTCTTCCCGAAGCCCACTGCAAGGGCAGTACGATTCCCTCCGTAGGCTGTATTTTAGGCTTTACCCTGATGATGGTCATGGACGTGGCACTGGGATAACATATAAAAAAACCGCTGTATATGGATTTTTATCCTACACACAGCGGTTCTTGTTTTTATTTTGTTCCGAACAACCTGTCTCCTGCGTCGCCTAACCCAGGCACGATATAACAGTTTTCATTCAGCTTTTCATCCAGTGCCGCTACATAAATATCCACGTCCGGATGCTCCTTCTGCACTTTCGCAACGCCCTCCGGCGCGGCTACCAGACACATCAAGCGGATATTTTCAACCCCTTTTTCCTTCAGCATGGCAATCGCGTCCGCGGCGCTTCCTCCGGTGGCCAGCATCGGATCCACCACGATTACAAAACGGCCTTCAATATCCGTGGGCAGCTTGCAGTAATATACCACTGGAGTATGTGTTTCAGGATCGCGGTACAGCCCGATATGCCCTACCTTGGCTACCGGAATCAGAGACAGCAGCCCGTCCACCATGCCCAGCCCCGCGCGCAGAATAGGAACAATCGCGACCTTTTTACCGTCAATCGTCTTTCCCTTCATTTTAGTAAGCGGTGTTTCAATCTCCCGTTCGCAAAGGGGAAAATCCCTGGTAATTTCATATCCCATTAAAGTTGTGATCTCGTTGAGCAATTCTCTGAAATCCTTCGGGCCGGTTTGAATCTCCCGCATAATCGTGAGCTTATGCTGAATCAGGGGATGGTCTATAACATGCAAAACTCCCATTAAATGAATTCTCCTTTTGTTGTTTTTTCTTATTATACACTAAAAAAGAAAAATTTCAAGTATTTTGGCGATATTTCTTTCTAAAAGCTCTATCGATCACTTTTCTAAGATGAAAAAATAATAAAAATATTTTTTATTTAGGTATTGAAATAAAAATTGGGCTGT
>CAJMLN010000046.1 GCA_905214315.1 uncultured bacterium
CGGCCAGTACCAGTTTCTTTGTTTTGTTCATGTTTTCCTCCATTCCGGCTCCGCAGGGGCGGATGCCATATGAAATTTATATTTGCTTTTGTATCGGCATTTTCAATAGCTTCCTGAAAAACAGGTCGGCTTTGAGGCCTTGCAAAAGCTATCTCTATTATATAACTATATGTTAATTATTGCAAATTCTTTTTGCCGTTAAACTTGATTTTAAGAGAAGGTTTTGTTCAAGATTAAAAAAAGCAGTCTGATTATAGACTGCCTGCACTGCGGTTAGTGTACTTGATAGATTTTTACACCGTCTTTTTCGTATACCAAATCTGCGATGGCGGCGATGCCCTCTTCATCTACATTGTAGGAGGAGTATTCGTCCGGGCCGACTATAATGTGGGTTACTTTATATTTTTCCAAAAGCGTCCGGCTCTGCTGAGGATAAGCATAGATGGCGGAAACGTCTTTCTGGCGGGCAGTATATTCCGCGCCGTGACCGTGGGTGGAGAGAAAGGAGCTGGCGCCGCAGACGATGTTGCGTCCGGTCAGGCTGGAAAGCGCGTTGTTGTAGCGGTCGTTGGTCAGCAGCATGGCGTCGCTTGCCGTATTTTCCTGAATCCACGCGGCGGCCTGCACCTGCGGGGCGGAATAGATCTCATATACGCCGGAGACCGCCTCGCGGCCCATAGAGAGCACTGCGGAAAGGACACAGAGCGTTACGGCGCCGGCGGCCACAAGCCTGGTGCCGCGGATATTTTTCAGCTTTCGGTAGAGAAGCCCCATATACCAGGCAACGGCGCCGCAGGCCAGCGCATAGGCGGGATAGAGCAGCTTGTTGTTATCGTAAACATTGGGCTGAAAGGCAAAGGTATCGGCTAAAAGCAGCAGCACGGCAATTGGCGCGGCAATGCTTCTTAACCGGTTGCTGCCGGCCAGCAGGGCTGGGATCAGCAGCAGGGCGACGAGGCCTACGTTTTTGATGTAGAACCATAAGTAAGTATCGCGGTAGTTGATCCAATTAAAGTGTGCCTGCATAAAGCCGCTGCTGGAGCTTTGGCGGAATGTAAACCCAAACAGCTGGGGCAGAGCCAACAGGAGCACAATGCCTAAAAACAATCCCCAGGTGCGCAGAAGCTCCTGGAAAGAACCGCGGCGAAGCGCTGAAATCAGCAGCCATGCCCACAGCAGCAGCAGGGCCGTGCCGCCCAGCAGCAGGGCGGAAAAACCGGCGGAATCATATCCGAAGGTTTGCAGAGAGACTCCTGATTTCAGGCCGGTAAAGAGGAATATGGAAAGAATCGCCAGAAGAAGACCGGCGGCGATTTTGCCTATCGTGCGGGGGCGAACGTTCGCCATGGCTACCAGGCGCGACATCATCCATACCGCGCAGATTACGCCTAAGCTTAAAAAGACATGCGTGCTGATCATCGGCGTCAGACCCGCCAGGATTCCCGCATAGAGGAACATTCGTTTTTCCTTTAAAAACACGGCGCGGTAGAGCAGGTACAGGCAGGAAAACAGCATCATCCAGCCAAAGAGCGAGGCGCGCTGAGGAATCATCATATCACATACGGTATTCACCCAGCGGATCATGCGGTCGTTTAAATTGGTAGGCGTTTCGTACAGCGCGGTAAAAATACGGGTAAAGTTCGTGCTGTCAATGCGCAGGCCGTCAAGAAAATAGGCAAAGCCGAAGCCGCCGTTAAAAAAGAACAGAGTCCAGGCCAGCGCCGCCTGCTTAAGGGATTTCAGCCATGTGGAAAAGAACAGGAAGGCTCCGCAGAACACGGCCAGCGCGCCGAACACCATCGGCAGAATGTAGGCAAAGCGCAGAGAGGCGCCCCAGATGTAAACGGAGGCGGAAACTGTATCGCTTAAAAACGGATAGGAAACCTGCGCACTCGGAAGAATATTGTAAGCAAAGGGAATGGTGCCCTGGGTCACGGGAGTAGTGATAAAGCTGAGATGAATATTGGCGTCAAAATACGTGCTTTGGCCGAAAATGTAACCGCCGGAGGGGCTTTCCTTTAAAATATGGTCGCTGAGCACCACGGTAAAAAAGACAAGAAGCGGAAGGCACAGGGCCAGCATTGCAAGAACCTCTTTGTCAAAGCGGAAACGCTCTCCCCGGGGCTGTTTTTTTGTACACAGCAGGCAGACGGTACAGCCCGCGGCCAGCAGCAGCGCGGCCAGAAGGTGGGAAAGAACGGAAAAGCCCAGCAGCATAGAGAGCAGAACCGGCAGCCACATGAGCAGTACAATGCCGAATACAATGCCCAGCCACAGCCGTACCGCAGCCCGCTGCGTGGACAGCAGACGGCACGCCAGAAGGAGTCCGCCCAGCAGAAAAAAGGCAAAATAAAGGAAACCCATAAGGTTTCCTGCAACCGTTCCGTTAAAAATCATTCTCATTCCCCTCTCAGGCGCATGGTAATATCTTCAACATAATTTTTTATGGTATCGTCCACCTTTACGGCGGCACGAATTTTGCCGATGCCATTGATGATGGTGGCGTGATCTCTGCCGCCGAACTCGTCTCCGATGCGGGAGGTGGAAAGATCCGTCAGCTCCCTGCACAGATAAAAGGCGATGTGCCGGGGCTGCACGATCTGCCGGTCGCGCCGGGGGCCGATGATATCCTCTGGCTCCAAACCGAAATATTTGGAAACCGCTTCGATAATCATATCCGGCGTGCAGTGCTTCTGCGTTTCGGTATGATAATCTTTGAGGGCCTCGGTGGCAAGCTCAATGGTAATATTTTGGCCGGTAATGGCAGCAAAGGCCAAAACCCGCTTTAAGGCGCCCTCCAGCTCGCGCACGTTGTCACTTGCCTTTTCGGCAATTAAAAACAGAAGGTTGTCCGGCAGCGTGATATGCTCGGCTTCAGCTTTTTTACGCAGGATAGCTGTGCGGGTCTCTAAATCGGGAGGAATAATATCCACTAAAAGTCCGCCCTCAAAGCGGGAACGCAGGCGGTCGGTCAGCGTAGCAATGTTTTTTGGGTGGCGGTCGCTGGAGAGGATGATCTGTTTATTGGCGGTAAAAAGATCATTGATATTATGGAAGATTTCTTCTTGGGTACGGTCCTTATCGGAGAGAAACTGCACGTCGTCGATCATTAGGATATCTACGTTCTGGCGGTAGCGTTCGCGGAAAGAGGTAATCTGATGCTTGGCCAGCGCCTCGATAAATTCATTGGTATACTTTTCACAGGTAATGTAAAGAACCTTCATTTTAGGGCTGTGTTCTAAAATAAAGTTACCGATGGCGTGCATTAGGTGTGTTTTTCCCAACCCTACCCCGCCGTAGATAAACAGCGGATTATTGATGGTTGCCGGTGCTTCGGCCACGCTTAAGGCCGCGGCATGGGCAAATTGGTTGCCCGAGCCGATTACAAAATTTTCAAAGGTGTATTTTTCGTTGAGCATCGGGCGAGGAATTACGGCCGGTGCAGGAATTGTAGCATCGATAATCGCGGCGGCTTCACTTTCCAAAACAAGAACGACATCGGCACCGGGGCTGTTGACCACGATGTTCAGCGCGGTAATTAAATAAGTGTGCAGCGCGGCGGTTGCCGTCATTACGTGGCGGCGGTGCATGTCCGTAGGTGCGATCAGATACAGACAATTATCTTTAAAAACCAGCGGTTTAAGGGTACAGATCCAGGTTTTGTAGGAGATGGGGCTGATATCCTGAGGCGATTGTTCAATGATAGAACAAATCTGTTTAAAAATATCATTTGCATCCATTCGGAAGCTACCCCTTTCATCCGCTCTTTAATAGATAGGTAAAATACCAAGTGCAAAAATAATACCATAAATTCTGCGGATAATCAACAAAAAAAAACATGTTTTCAAATAAAAATTTCAAAAATTGTGGATAACTTTCGTACCTATACAAGATATTGTGGATAAGTAAAAAATATAGAAATATAGTTATTAAAATAGAAACAAGAGTTTTCCTCTATGGTGAAAAGAATGCTTCACAGTACGGTCTGTTGGACAATGTTGGATAAAGCCATGGTGTTCCTTTATAAATTTTTGTTTGACACATTTTATGCTTTCCACTATAATAGATACGCTACAATACATATACTATGTAAATTTACGCTTTGATAAAGGCGATGAAAGGAAAGAAGATCATATGTTACGTACGTATCAACCCAATAAACGGAAAAGAAAAAAGGTTCACGGCTTCCGTAAGAGAATGCAGACTAAAAACGGCCGCAATGTGCTGCAGAGACGCCGCCGCCGCGGAAGAAAGGTGCTTAGCGCGTAAGTAGGAGGTGCCTCTTGAAAAAACAGTATATGCTCAAAAAAAATAAAGAGTTCAGGTATGTGGTTTCAAGAGGAAGATCTGTGGCGTCGGCGTATATGGTGCTGATTTTTGTTAAAAATAGGACAGGCACCAGAGTGGGGTTTTCCGTAAGCAGCAAGCTGGGAAACGCCGTTGTGCGCAACCGAACAAAGCGCATTATGCGCGCCGGGTTTGCGCCGCTTATGCCGCAGTGCCGCCAGCAAATGGCATATCTTTTTATTGCAAGAAAAGCCCTTGTGGGGAAGAGCTCACAGGTTGCGCAGCAGCAGATGCACGCGCTGCTTGCGCAGGCGGGGATGCTGTTATGAAGAATCCCGTCAAGGCTTTTTTATTATGGCTTATAAAGATGTATAAAAAGTATATTTCGCCGCATTTGCCGCCGGCGTGCAGGTTTGTTCCCACGTGCTCGGAATATGCCATGCTGGCTATCGAGCGTTTCGGCGTTATTAAGGGCGTTGCTCTATCCTTGTGGCGCATTCTGCGCTGCAATCCACTGTGTAAAGGCGGGTATGATCCCGTGCCGCAGAAGAGAGGACAGGAGAATTCTAAGTGAGTTATATAACCCAATTTTTTGGCTGGATTTTCGACGGCATCAATGGTCTTACAAATAACTATGGTCTGTCGATTATCCTGTTTACGATCTTGTTCCGTCTGGCGCTTTCGCCGTTTGATATCCGCAGTCGAATCGGACAGCGGGAATATGCGGCCAAAATGCGAAAGATCCAGCCTGAGATCGATATGATTAATAAGGCATATAAAAACAATCCCGAAAAGGCGCAGGCCCGTATGATGGAGATTCGCAAAAAAGAGGGGATTGGCCTTATGCCCAAGGGCTGCGGTATGATGCTGATTACGTATCCGATTCTGATTGCTTTTTTTGCCGTATTCCGCAATTTGGCGGCAGAAAGGCTGACAGAGCTCTCTATGCTGACGGATCCGCAGCAGATTGAGCAGTGGTTTGATACCAACAGCTTTTTGTGGATCAAGAATATCTGGCAGCCGGATGTGTACTTTAACTTTAATCAGGGGTGGGGCCTCCGGCAGCTTTGGATTATTAAAGATATCAACGGCTATATTCTGCCTCAGGCAGATCAGATCGCCGGCGTGCTGCAGTCTGCGTTTAACGGCGGGCTTTTGGATGCTTATAATCCTGGCGGACTGGATCTTGCCTCGTTTGCCCAGCAGGTGGGTACGGGGCTGGAAGCGGCACGGTTGTATGTTGCCGATACATATGCGACTTCTGCCGCGTGGATCGGCGGTAACGGATTTTATATTTTCCCGATTCTTGCCGGCGTTGTGCAGGTGCTGAGTTTTAATATGACCACGCAGCAGCCTGTGGGAACAGGCGAGCAGGCGGAGCAGGCTGCAAAGAGCGGAAAGGTTATGAAAATTATTTTTCCGCTGATGTTTGTTTATTTTTGCCTGATATCCTCCAGCGCGCTGGCTATTTACTGGATTACCTCAAGCCTTTGCATGATTCTTTTGAACCTTGTGATCAATAAGGTGCTTGATGCCAGAGACAGGAAGAAGGAAGCATTACAAGCTGAAGGAGAAAATAAATAATGGCCAGGGTTGTTGAAATAGAAGCTGAAACTGTTGACCAGGCACTGTATATGGGGCTGGAGCAGCTGAAGCTTTCCATTGATGAAATTGAAATGGAAGTACTGGATTACGGCAAAAAAGGTTTTATCGGGATCGGCAGCAGGCCGGCTAAGGTAAGGCTTACGGAGAGAAACGAAGCGGTAATCCCTGATTTTGTATTGAATAAGGATAAGCCGAAGGAGCGGGCGCCCCGCAGGGAACGGAAAGAACGTTCCCGTGCGGAAAGAGAACGCCGTGAGACGACGGCTCCGGCGGCAAAGGGAGCATATTTCCCCGAGGGAACGGAATTTGTGGAAAATGAAGTTACTTCCTTTTTGCGTGGGCTGATGCAGCAGATGCAGGTGGAGGGAACGGTAAAGGCCGCCGAGACGGAAAACGGACTGCTGGTCAATTTGGAAGGACCGGATATGGGCGTGCTGATCGGCCGCCGCGGCGAAACACTGGATGCCGTGCAGTATCTTGCTTCCTTGGTTTATAATAAAGAAAAAGAAGATTATCGTCGGGTGACGGTAGATACGGAAAATTACCGGAAAAAGCGCGAACTTACTTTGATAAAGCTGGCCAGAAAGATGGCCGGCCAGGTAGCTCGTACCGGACGCAAGGTAGTTTTGGAACCCATGAGCCCGTTTGAAAGAAGAATTATTCACTCTGCGCTGCAGAATGATAAACTGGTTACGACCTATAGCGAGGGAGAAGAACCTAACCGGCATGTGATCATCGATAAAAAGAACGGATAAAAATCTCGCATTTTTTGAAGCGGATTTTGTCTTAAATAAAACCATATGGAAAAGAATCCGGCACAAACCGGACTCTTTTTTTATAACCTTTTCAGTTGTCTTTGAAAGAAAATGATGCTTTACGGCCATTAAAAAGAAAGGGGAAATTATGCTTTTTTCTTCGATTCCTTTTCTTCATGACCCTGTAGCGAAATAATATTTACCGCACTTTCGGCCATGGTGTGGTTGACGGCTGCGCTTACGGCGAATTTCAGTGCACAGACCAAGGGTTCTTCTTCAGGATAGACGTCTTGCGCTACTTTTTTGAATTCGCTTTCATAGGTATCAACAAAGGCGTTAAAAAAGCCGTCCATTCCCGCGGCCTGGGCCTGCTCTTCGATCATGCGGCTGATCACCGGAATAGGCAGCTGCCTTTTCATCAGGCAAATGACTAATAATCGGGCGATATGCAGCCGGGAATATTTCTTTTTTATCGGCGCCGGGAGTACATTCATTTTTACGTAATTGTTGATCATTGAAGGCGTTAGCAAATCTTCTGAAAGCATGTAGGGCCCTAAATATTTCTGCATTAATACGATAACTTGATCCATGTATAACTCCAGCTCCGGAAGGTCTTTCCAGCGCGGCAGATTATGCTGAGAAACCTTTTTGTTGAATTCTTGCAGCTGTTCTTGTATCATTTTTCGTCACCTCAGGTATAATTCAAACATAGTATAGCATAATAAGTTTAATATTGCAAATAAAGTTTTATAAGTTTGCAAAAATAGTTGACAATATAAATAAAATGATATAATATAGTATTGAAAACTAAATGATAAAGTAATGCGAGCTGTTTTTTATTTAAGGAGTGATTGTTTTGGCAAAGATACAAATTTACGGAGATTCCATCTTGCGCGGAGTGACACTCAATGAGGAAACTCAGCGCTATTATATCAACGATGCAATCGGCATTGATGCTTTAGCTAAAGATATTCATGCTGAGGTGGCCAATTTTTCTAAGTTTGGCTGTACCGTGCAGAAGGGAATGCGTCTTGTACAGACCAATTTGGAAAAAGGTACTGTTTGTGACTATGCTTTGGTAGAATATGGCGGGAATGACAGTGACTTTAATTGGGCAAAAATAGCTGAAGAACCGGAACAGGAGCACCTTTCTAATACGCCGCTGGAAAAGTTTCGTGAGCTGTATAAAAAAATGATAGTATCGTTAAAGAACAATGGTATTACTCCTGTGCTGGCGACCTTGCCCCCGGTGGATGCTGAAAAATATTTTTCTTGGATTTGCCGCAACGGCTTGAATAAAGAAAATATTTTGCACTGGCTGGGCGATGTTTTTGCCATTTACCGGTATCAGGAGCAATATTCCCGTGCGGTCGAGGCTATTGCTGCGGAAACAAGCTGTGAATATATTGATTTCCGCGCGGCTTTTATCAAAAACCGTAAAATTAAAGATTTGTTTTGCTCCGATGGCATCCATCCCAGCGTAAAAGGACAGGAACTGATCAATCATGAGCTTTCCCGTTTTGTCAAGGCAAAGGCACTTCAGGCATAAAAAAACAGGCTGAATTCAGCCTGTTTTTTTATGGATCGCAATGGAAGGTGCCGGAGGAGCCTTTTTCAGTGATTACCAAAACCGGCGCGTCGGCATTGATTTCAGCATGCGCGGTTGGTTCGTTGCTTAGACCCAGAGGAAATTCCGGTGAAAAATCCAGGTCTCCGTTGTAGAGAAAGCCGGATAACAGAACTTTGCAATTTTCAAAAGCAAAAATACTAACGTAACCCGTGCAATGTTTCAGTACCGCGCGACGGCACACCCGAAGCATTTGATTTTTTGTGTATAAAATTGCGTGGCAGCCGCGGCGGTACAGCCACAGCAGCAGTTGTATATTGGCCATAGTGTGGTCAAACCGTTCGCCGCCCCAGGCACCGTAAAGCCTGAACTCGCGGTATCCGCGCGCAAGCCCCTGCTGAATACACATAAAGATATCCGATTCATCCTTTTGTACCTGCAGTTTAACGACCTGCTTTCCCTGCGGAACAAAGCCGAGGGAGTCGAAATCGCCTACGATGAGATCCGGTTCTCTTTCTAAATACAGCAGTCCTTTGTCGGCTGCGATAACCAGGTCCTCCTGTTTAACGATGAGATCTTCTTTAAAAAAATCTCCTGCGCCGATAATATGGCAGATTCCCATATAAAACACTCCTTAATAATACAGGGTAAAATTACGTCCTTTTGAGGTCAGTAAACCTTCCTCTTTCATTTTTTTCAATTCCCGAAACATGGCGCTGCGATCCACGCAAAGGTAATCCGCCAGATCGCTTAAACTTTGCGGTAGGGTAATATAACGGCGTTTTTGCCGGCCCTGCAGCATCGTAAAGTATGCCGTTAGTTTCCCGCGGGTTGTACGCTGGGAGAGAATATTGATTTTGGCTGAGAGTGCGCGTGTGCGTTGGCTTATAAGCTGCAGGACGTTGCTTATCAGCCGGCTGTGACATTCACAGGCATTTTCACATTGCCGAATTAGGCATGCATAATCGATATACAATACAGAGCATTCGCTGCCGAACACGATATACGTGTCCTCTGCATAGGAAAATAGTCCGCCGAAAATATTTCCTTCGGTTAGTTGCTCTAAGATCATACGATTGCCGTTTTCATCAAACCATACGATGCTGGCGGTCCCTTTTTGCAGTACGCATACATTTTGCGATTCAGCGTGGCCTGAAAGCAGCGTATCATCTTTGGAAAAAAACTTTGTTTGCATGTTAAAACACGTATGCATATGATTGAAATCATCGGCCGATATACCGGAAAAAATTTGGAAAGCTTCCATAAAATCACCTGAAAAGCATACAGAATATAGTAAAAAATGTAAAACAAATTTACTACATCTTGTATTTTACCACCAAAAAGTTGCAAATGCAACTGAAATTTTATATGTTTTCATATATAATGAGCAGGAAATACAAACCGAATTGCTTGGAGGAAATGATTATGCAGATCATTAAACGGGACGGCCGCATTGTTGAGTACGACCGCAGTAAAATCGTAACAGCTATTCAAAAGGCCAACGCCGAGGTAGAAGAGAATCAGCGAGCCTCCGGAGATGAGATCGACGCAATTCTTGATTATATCGAGGCAAAGCACCGCACAAGGATTTTAGTGGAGGATGTGCAGGATATCATTGAGCGCAAGCTGATGGAGCAGGGACATTTTGAGCTGGCTAAAAAATATATCATTTATCGGTATAGCCGCGCTCTGGTACGTAAAGCCAATACGACGGACGAGTCTATTTTAAGCTTGATTCGCAATGCAAATAAAGACGTAATGGAGGAAAACTCCAATAAAAACGCGGTGATTGCGTCCACCCAGAGGGATTTGATTGCCGGTGAAGTATCCAAGGATCTTACACGCCGTATTTTGCTTCCGGAGAAAATTTCCAAGGCACATGATGAAGGCGTACTGCATTTTCATGATGCGGATTATTTTATTCAGCCTATTTTCAACTGCTGTCTTGTAAATATCGGCGATATGCTGGACAACGGAACGGTAATGAACGGCAAGCTGATTGAAAGCCCGAAAAGCTTTCAGGTAGCGTGTACCATTATCACGCAGATTATTGCGGCTGTGGCTTCCAGCCAGTACGGCGGACAGTCTGTTGATATTAAGCATCTGGGTAAATATTTGAGAAAATCCTACGAAAAGTTTAAAAAGCAGATTGAAGACGAATGTGGGAATGAATTTGATTCGGCTACAATAGATAAGCTTGCGCATATTCGTCTGAAGGACGAGCTGCGCAGCGGCGTGCAGACCATCCAGTATCAGATCAATACCCTGATGACCACTAACGGCCAGTCTCCGTTTGTTACGCTGTTTTTGAATCTGGAAGAGGGCGATCCCTACATTGAAGAGAACGCAATGATTATTGAAGAGATCATTCGTCAGCGGCTGGAGGGCATCAAGAATGAGCAGGGCGTATATGTGACGCCGGCTTTCCCCAAATTGGTATATGTGCTGGACGAGCACAATTGCCTAAAGGGCGGAAAATACGATTATATTACCAAACTGGCCGTCAAGTGTTCGGCAAAGCGGCTGTATCCAGACTATATTTCCGCTAAAAAAATGCGTGAGAACTGTGAAGGTAACGTGTTTTCTCCCATGGGATGCCGTTCCTTCCTCGCACCCTGGAAGGATGAAAACGGAAAGTATAAATTTGAAGGCCGCTTCAACCAGGGCGTGGTCAGCATCAATTTGCCGCAGATTGGTATTGTTGCCAAGGGAGATATGGATAGATTCTGGAAGCTTTTTGATGAGAGGCTCCAGCTTTGCTTTGAAGCGCTGATGTGCCGGCATGAAGCTGTAAAGAAGATTACCTCTACCGCAAGTCCCGTGCACTGGCAGTACGGTGCCATTGCGCGGCTTAAGCGCGGTGAAAGTATTGAAAAACTGCTTTATGGGGGATATTCTTCCATTTCGCTGGGGTATATCGGCTTGTATGAGGTTACCAAGCTGATGACAGGGCAAAGCCATACTACGCCTGAAGGAGAGAAATTTGCTTTGGCGGTTATGCAGCATATGCGCGATACCACGGATCGTTGGAAAAAAGAAACGAACATTGGTTTTGCTCTTTACGGTACGCCGGCGGAATCTCTCTGTTATCGTTTTGCCCGCATTGATAAGGCTCGTTTTGGAACGATAGAGGATGTTACGGATAAGGGATATTATACGAATTCTTATCATGTGGATGTACGGGAAAAGATCGATGCATTCTCCAAACTGGCGTTTGAAAGTCAGTTCCAGAAAATTTCGTCAGGCGGTGCGATTTCCTATGTGGAGATCCCGAATATGCGCAATAATTTGGAGGCTCTTGAGGAACTGGTGAAATTCATCTATGATAATATCCAGTACGCCGAGTTTAATACTAAGAGCGATTATTGCCATGTGTGCGGCTTTGACGGCGAGATTATCATTAACGATGACAATGAATGGGAGTGCCCCAATTGCCATAATAAAGATCAATCCAAGATGAATGTAACACGTCGTACCTGCGGATATTTGGGAGAAAATTTCTGGAATGTAGGCAAAACAAAGGAGATTAAGGCCAGGGTGTTGCATCTGTAATATGAATTATGCCGATATAAAAAAATTTGATGTTGCCAATGGCATCGGCGTACGGGTGAGCCTTTTTGTCAGCGGTTGCACGCATCATTGCAGGGGCTGTTTTAATCAAGAAGCCTGGGCCTTTGACTACGGAAAAGAATTTACCGAAAAAGAAGAAGAGGAGATTCTTCAGGCACTGGCACCGAATTATATTCGGGGACTCTCACTCTTAGGGGGCGAGCCTTTTGAGCCTGCCAATCAGCGGCGGCTGGTGCCGTTTTTAAACAGAGTAAAAAAACGGTATCCCCAGAAAGATATCTGGTGCTATACGGGATATCTGCTGGATCAGGAGCTGCTTGTTTCCAGCCGTGCGCGGTGCGAGGTTACCGATGAAATGCTCTCGCTGCTGGATATTTTGGTGGACGGTGAGTTTGTAGAGGAGAAAAAGAATCTTTCCATTCGTTTCCGCGGATCTGAAAATCAGCGGATTATTGATCTGAAAGCTTCTTTTGCTTTGAAAAATATTGTTTTATGGAAAGGACTCGAAGATGAAAGTAAACATAAAAAAACTTGATGCCAGGGCAAAGCTTCCTGAGTATGGTTCCGCCTTTGCTGCCGGCGCTGATTTGTATGCGCTTTTGGATGAGCCGTTGACGGTTGCACCCGGAGAGACGGCGTTTGTTCATACGGGTCTTGCGTTAGAGCTGCCCATGGGTTGTATGGGGTTGGTATATGCGCGCAGCGGTATGGCCTGCAAACGAGATCTTGCACCGGCTAATAAAGTAGGCGTTATTGATTGCGATTATCGCGGTGAAATTATCGTGGCAATGCATAACCATGGAAAGCAGGAGCAGATGATAGAACCGGAGGAGCGGATTGCGCAGCTGATTATCGCGCCGTATATTACCGTAAAATTTGAAGAGACAGATGAATTGGAAGATACGGAAAGAGGCTGCGGAGGCTTTGGCTCCACAGGCAGTAAATAAATGCTATATGAACTCTTATAGCTATTAGCCATTCATTCTCCCTTCTTTTACATTAAGTTTTGAACATCCTTATTGTATTACGGCAGAAGAATTTTTATATCACTTTCTATGCCCAGCCGCTTGGCGGAGATTGTTTTTTAAAAAGCCGTTTTAGGACATGAAAAACCCCTTGCCGCTTTTCGACAAGGGTTTTTTTATATGGCCGTAAAGGAGCCTGTGGGAAACAGGTTAGAAAACAGCACTGCAGGGAAATAAGGGCCGCAGTTGCGTACAACAGAAGAAAGCTGTCATTATTGGCAGGGATGTTTGTTGGTCTCTTTGGTGTCAGAAAGCTGCTTTTCTCTGTCTATTGGAACAGCGTATCGATGAACCGGTCAAATGAATATTTTTTTCGGATGTCTTCTGGGAGAGGAATATAGGGACATTCAAAAAATTCTTTTTTTAGTATAGGGGCGTCGCAGTTAATAATCAATTGATTCTGCGGGCGATAGTAGTCTGCACTTTTACAGTTAAAGGTTGTTACAAGCTTTTTCTGCATTCCCAGCGTTTCTCCCAAACGGGTAGTGGCGCCGCTCTGGCGGCTGTTTTCAATTTCCAGAATAGCTCTGGAGTTTTTATAAATTTGAATCGTTTCTTCCGTAGAGAGCGGCTTTCGGTGCAGCCGGGTGTATTTTACGCCTTTAAAATTTTTGTTGGTCAGCTTGTTATATAAAAATACCACGGGATGGGGAAGATAGAGAAACTGGTAAAAGCTAAGGCCTAAGGCGTGGCATTGTTTTTCGATTTTTGACAGCACCGCCGGACGCACGGAGTGCAGTGTGCCGATAAAGGAAAGGTCATATTCGGGCGCTGCATTGCCTGAAATTTCAAATTCTTTTGTATATCCCCAATAGGCGTATTCAAGGAACTTGTATTTTTTCACATCGTCCTTGTCAAAGGAAAAAATTTTGTCAAAATACGCAAATTTTTTGTGGATGCTTTTGATGTTTGCCACCGAGTCCCAAAGATACAGAATTTTTTTTGCAAAGGGAAATTTTTTC
>CAJMLN010000047.1 GCA_905214315.1 uncultured bacterium
TATTAAATAAGCGAGAATAAAGACAAAAACAGCGGAAATGCATTTCCGCTGTTTTAATTTTTTCTCTTTCCGTCAAACCTTGCCTTTTGCTTTCTCCCCTAAGAAGGAATAAAATTTTGTTTAATAGGTGATATTATACGATCCTTCTCACGTAAAAAAGCATTCTGTAATTTTACAGAATGCTTTTTTTATTTGTATAAAGAAAAGCAGTGGTAGTACCCAAAAGCTTTAGCTATGCGCAGAAAGAATATCCGAGCGAAGCAGGGAACTCAATTATAAAAGCAGCAGAAGAAAAAGATACATAGAAGCACAATAGAACGCCCCGCTGGTAATTGAATAGAGGGCACACTATGCAGCAGAAAGAAAACCGAAGAGCCTATAGGTTCGGCTGATAGGCCCTAAGGAGGGCTTGTGCAAACCATCCATCGGCACGGCCGGCGGCTATGATTTTTGCACTTATGCAATATCTTCGATAACCTGCTCCGGCGGGGTGTCCAGCTTAGAAGGAACATGGAACAGTTTTTCCAAGCTTTTAAAAGCGCTGGCCATATAATGGCCGTCGGTGATCCGTTCATCCGTGACAACGGTATAGTCCACTACCGTGCGCTTATATATGTTACCTTCTTCGGTAAGGGCGAGTTCCCGGCGTTTGGCGCCGAATGTGATAAAGACCGGCGTATTGCCGAAATTATACAAATGATGATAGATCGGCGGAATTCCCAGTGAGCCCAGGTTGGATACGAAAATACTGCAGTGGAACGGAGATGCTTCATTGATTACCTTGGGCATCAAGCCGAAATAGTCCAGCAGCTGCATCAGGCCGACGAACAGGCGCAGAAGAACGGCAGGCATAATATTGATGGCCCGGGCTACGAAATCAAGATTGGTGGTATCACCCTGCCTGCGGGCTATATCGATGGCTTCTTCCATGCGGTGGTAAACGTCTTCGGCAGTGTCGGTGGGCTGAAAACGCACCTTGATGGCGGTTTCCTGGGCATTGAGTTTCATTTCTTTTTTGACCATCATACTTAAAACGATCTCATTGCGGCTGAAAATACGCTGTCCGGCAATAAAGCGATTAATAGCGGGTTTTTGGGATACCATGCGCACATAGGCCGCTACGATTAAATGCATAAAGCCAAAACCGGAAAGTCCATGTTCCCGCTTTTCTTTAATGTACGTTTCAATAGCATCGTAATCAATACTGGCTTTAAAGTAGTTTTGCGCATCGCTGCGGGTCTTCATAATAAATGGGGAAACATAATTCATCGGCGGTAATGAACGGATTTTACGGCCATCTCTGCGGTCGCCGACCCGACGTTTTCTTTTTGGCATAAACAGGGCCTCCTAAAAAAATAAAAATGATATCAAATAATGACGGTATTATTTTAGCAGAAAAAACGTACTTTGGCGAGTTTTATTTTAATTTATTGATGAGAAATATGTTTTATGCTATAATGAATCCATAAAAACAAAGTTTTGAAAAGGAGAAAAATATGTTAAAAAATCCATATGGAGATTTTCTTCATGAGGGGAGCGCGTTTGAAATTCAAACACCAGATCTTCCTCGCAATTGGTATAATTATCTTTGGAATGATAATTATATTACTTTTGTTTCACAGACCGGCGCCGGCGAGGGCTTTTTGCAGGATTCTCTGGGGCGGCGCATCGGCTTGGTGGACGGCCGGGGTGTTTATCTTGCGGAGGGTGGTACGCATTGGGGAATCAGCGGTCTTCCGGTGAAGGAGCAGCGAGAAGCTTTTTCCTGTGTGCATGACTTGGGAAATACAGTGATCACGGTAAAAAACCGGGGAATTGTTTCGGAGCTGCGCTTTTTTGTACCCAACAGCGAAAGCTGCGAGCTCTGGCGGCTGAAGATAAAAAATGAAACGGAACAGAAACGTACGGTAACCGTGTGGGGATATGCCGGCACAACGATAGACGGTCCTTATGTGCGCCAGGGGTATAATCTTTCACAGGCAGATTTTGATCCTGAATTAAACGGGGTTATCAGCAAAAATTATTGTGATTTTTTTGGTAAGCATAATATTCCCTACTATAGTTTTATGGCGCTTTCGGAGAAAGCGGACGGATTTGATGCCTCGGTCAATGCTTTTATCGGACCGTATGGTTCCCTGGCGCATCCTTTGGCCCTGGAGAGGGGCGGCTGTTCCAATACGGCTGGCAACGCTGAGAAACTGGCGTTTGCTTTGGAAAAAAAGATAGAGCTGGAGGCCTATGAAGAGAAGGAATTGGTTTTTATCTGTGCCATAGCCTTTACGCGGGAAGAGGCAGAAGAGATTCGCTGCCGTTACAGTGTGCCGGAGAATGTAGAAGAGGAGCTGAAACAGGTAAAAACGAAATTTGCCCGCCAAATTGACGGTGTGAAGATCGATACGCCGGATCCTGAGTTAAACCTGCTGTTCTCTTGGCTGAAGCATCAGGCGAATATGGGATCGAGATGGGCGCGTGTGCGGCATAACGGTTACCGGGATATGAACAGCGACTGCGAGTGTCTGGCTGCGGTAAATCCGGCCCTGGCGCTGGAGAGGTTCAAGCGGGTACTTACTTACCAGTATGCCAACGGTTATGCACCCCGTACGATCCGCGGCGGCGCGATCTGCGATAATAATTTTGCTGATAATATGGTATGGATCACTTTTACTGCCAGCGCGGTTTTAAAGGAACTTGGAGATAAAAAAATTATGGATATCCCTGTTCCGTTTAATGATGGAACGATGGCTCCGATTTATGAACATGTGCGCCGAAGCGTTGAGTTTTTGTATAATTTCCGCGGGTATCACGATTTGATTCGCATTTGGGGCGGCGATTGGAATGACTGCATGAATCAGGCCGGACTGCAAGGTAAAGGGGTAAGTGTATGGCTGAGTATCGCCTGGTACCGTGCTAACCGTATGTTCGGTGAAATTGCGCGCATCTGCGGGCGTGAAGAAGATGCGCGGCTTGCCGCGGCCCGTGGGGAGGAGCTGCGGAATTTGGTAGAAAAATACGGTTGGGACGGCGAATATTATCTTTGTGCCTATAGCGATGATGGCAGTAAGATTGGCTCTGGGGAATGCAGGGAGGGAAAAATGTTTTTAATTCCGCAGCTGTGGGCGGTTTTTTCCGGCATTTCTAAAAATGGCCGGGAGATTCAGGCTATGGAGGCGGTAGAAAAGTATCTTTCCTCGCCGTTGGGTACGCTGATTTCGGCGCCCCCCTATACGGAGTATGATGAGCACGTCGGCGTGATCACGCTGAAGCCGGCAGGCGTTCATGAAAACGGTGGAGTATATCTGCATACGATCGCTTGGAAGATCGCTGCCGATGCTATACTGAAGCGGGCGGAAAATGTGGAAAAAGATCTGCTGACAATTCTTCCTTTTCGTAATCCGGTTGTGCAAAACCGGGCAGAGCCGTATGTTTTATGTAATTCATATTTGGGGCGGCAAACCGGTTACCGGTATGGCACGCCCGGGCAAAGCTGGCGTACTGCTGCGGGGCCGTGGCTGGAAAAAGCGCTGATCGGCTATGTGTTCGGCTTGATACCGGAAATGAAGGGACTGCGGGTGGAACCCTGCCTTCCGCCCTCGTGGAAAACGTGTGCAATTACAAAAAATTTCAGGAGTGCCGTATATCACATTCAATATGAAAATAACGGAACCGAGGTTTCGGAAATCTGGGTGAACGGTGAAAAAATCAGCGGAACCCTGCTTCCCTTTAAAGAAAAAACCGTTTTTGAAGTGACGGTAAAAACACAAAAGGCGAATGTACAAAAATAGGGGAGCGGATATTTTTTTCGATTCTTTTTTAAAAATAGGCGCATAAATTTCAAACAGGTGATGGTTACGGATATTGTTTTAGGAATTTTGATCGGAGCATGGAGCCTGTTTTCTTTAAAAAATTTCAAGTGCTGCGGCAGTTGTAAACGATGCAGAAAATGCCGCAGAAAATAGGCCTCTGCTTTTTAGCAGAGGCTTCATTTTGATTTGACCGCGTGATAGAAAAATGCTATAATAGATAAAAAATAATCGATATGAAGTTCCTTTCTGGAGAAATGTACGATGAAAAAATTTGAAGTTGTTACGGATATTTATTTTGGTGAAAATGCGTTAAACCGCCTTAAAGAGCTTTCTTACCAGCGGGTATTTATCGTATCGGATCCTTTTGTTGTGGAAAGCGGACTGATCCGCAATGTTACGCGGCCGCTGGAGCAGGCGGGTATTCCCTATGAGTTATATACGGACGTAGTTGCCGACCCTACGGTAGAAAAGGTGATTTCGGGAATTACCGCGGTTTTGAAGGCTGAACCGGAGTGTATCATTGCGGTGGGCGGCGGTTCAGCTATGGATTTGGCCAAGTCCATTCGTAAGATTGCCGGGCAGATACAGCCGGAATTTAAACCCTGCCTGATTGCCATTCCCACTACCAGCGGTACCGGCAGTGAGGTAACCTCTTTTTCGGTGATTACCGACAGCCAAACCCACAGCAAAATTCCGTTGGCTTCGCGGGATATGACGCCGGATGAAGCGATTTTGGATGAGGTTCTGGTAAAAAGCGTGCCCGCCAGTGTTACTGCCGATACGGGCATGGATGTGCTTACGCATGCGATTGAGGCGTATGTAAGTATCAACAATAATGAATTTTCCGGTGCTTTGGCAGAAAAAGCTGTGGAAATCTGCGGTCAGTTCCTTTACCGCTCTTATTCGGATAACAATGATTCTCACGCGCGCCGCAAAATGCACATTGCCGCCTGTTTGGCCGGTTTGGCGTTTAACTCGGCATCATTGGGCTTAAACCATGGTATGGCGCATCAGCTGGGCGCGGTATTTCATATTCCTCACGGGCGGGCAAACGCCATGCTGCTTCCCTGCATCATCGAGTATAACAGCAGCATTAATAAGCTTTCTAAAAGCAGGGAAAACTATGACCAGTGCGTAAGAAAATACTGCAATATTGCGCGAATGCTGGGGCTTCACAGCATCAACGAGGTTATGACCATCCACTCCCTGTGCAACTATATGCGGTTTATTTCTGAGGAAATGTGTATTCCCATGCATTTGAGCGAGATCTTAAGTATTTCAAAAGAAGAATATGAAAGCCATTTGAGTGCCATGGCGGACGCGGCGCTGAAGGACGGCTGCACGGCTACCAATCCCCGGATTCCTACTAAAGATGATGTGATTGAGCTGTATAAAAAGATATGGTAAACGCCGGCAGGGATGCTGGCGTGGGAAAGAAACCGGCTTTAAAAGCTTGCTTTTGAGTCGGTTTTATTTTATAATAAAAAAAGTCGTTTTGCCGTTTGCAGCTTGCCGGGCATAACGGTTTTTAAAATGCAGAACAGACGGCAGGACGGTATGGATTGTCCGCGTTCGTTGTTTTTGTGGGGGAATCAAATGAAAGAGAATTCAAGAGTTTTATGCCTTTGCCGCGGAATCACAGAGGAACAGATCCGGCAGGCTGTGGCGGACGGTGCGGAAACCCTGGAGGAAGTGTGCGCCGCTACCGGCTGCTGTATGCGCTGCGGCGCCTGCTGCGGAGAAATACAGGATTTTATAGATTTGCTGTAGAGGAGTTTTTGCATGGAAAAATATAAGATAGACCGTATCAATGAATTGGCGCACAGGGCCAAAACGGTGGGGCTTACTCCGCAGGAAGTGGAGGAACAGCAGCTGCTGCGTGCGGAATACCGGGCGGCGTTCCGAGCCAGCCTTACCGGAATTATGGAGCATACCGTTATTCAGCGCCCTGACGGTACGAAGGAAAAGATCGAAAAGAGAGATTCGGCCAAATGCTGAACCGTTGACAGCAGCATATAGGGAGTAAAAATGCATTTTGTTCAGGCCAAGGGGATTCTTTCCTCTGCAAACGGAATGAATTTATACCGCGGTTGTACGCATGGCTGTATTTATTGTGATTCCAGAAGCAGCTGTTACCGGATGCCGCATGCGTTTGAGGATATCGAGGTGAAGGAAAACGCGGTTCTCCTGCTGGAGCAGGCACTCAGGCGCAAAAGAAAAAAGTGCATGATAGCCACCGGCGCGATGACGGATCCGTATTTGCCCGAGGAAAAGAGCCTGGAGCAGACGAAAAAGGCGCTGGAGGTCATTGAAAAATACGGCTTCGGCGTGGTAGTGCATACGAAATCCGATCTGATTCTGCGGGATATTGCGCTGCTGAAAAGAATTCACCGAAAAACCAGATGTGTGGTGCAAATGACGCTTACCACGCTGGATGAGGATTTGTGCAGAAAAATAGAGCCGAACGTGTGCACCACGCGGCGGCGTGCCGAGGTGCTTATGCGCCTGCGGGAGGAGGGCATTCCTACCGTGGTGTGGCTGTGTCCGATTTTGCCGTTTTTAAATGATACGCCCCGCAATATCTCCGGCATTGTAGAGCTTTGTGCGGAGGCGGGAGTGTTTGGCATTCTTTGTTTTGGCATGGGGCTTACGCTGCGCGAGGGCAACCGCGAATATTTTTACAGGCAGCTGGATGCACTGTTTCCGGGATTGAAGCAGACGTATATCCGTACCTACGGCAGCCGTTACGAGGCGGTAAGTCCGCAGAACGAGAGCTTGATGCGGCTGTTTTATGAAAAATGCTGTCAGAGCGGCATTGTGTACGATCACCGTGAAATTTTTGCGTTTTTAAATGCTTTTGAGGAAAAGCAAATGCCGCAGCAGACCGATTTCTTCTCTTCTATCTGATTTTTTATTTTTTTGGCGCGGCATTTGCATGGCGGCAGGGGAGAAGCTGAGGCGTGAAAATTTTTAGGAAAGGAAGCTCTTTTTGAGGACTTTTTTTTCCTGAAGCGGGGGAACGGCAATCCCGAGACCGGGGAGTTTTTTGAAGCTATAAGAGAAATAATAACGGAGGCAAGGGTATGTTTGGCGGAAAAAAGAAGGCTGTGACTTTCAGCTATGACGATGGGGTTACGCAGGACGGAAGGCTGATGGAAATTTTTAACCGATACGGCTTAAAGGCGACGTTTAATCTGAATTCGGGACTGCTGGGAACGGCGGGAAGCCTGGTGCGGGAGGACGTTACGGTGGCGCATGTAAAGCCGAGGGCCTGTGAAATCCGGGCGATTTATGAAGGGCATGAAATCGCCGCGCATACGCTGACCCATCCCAGCCTGAAGGAGCTGCCCGACGCAGAGATCATCCGTCAGGTGGAGGAGGACCGGCTGGCGCTTTCCGAAATCGCGGGCTATGAGGTTCTGGGCATGGCGTATCCCAACGGCACGGCATACGTGGATGAACGTACAGTCCGGCTGATCCGGGAACATACCGGCATCCGCTATGCGCGCACAACGACGGATACCGGCAATTTTGCGCTTCAGAGCGAGCTTTTGGAATTTAATCCTACGGTGTATCATCATAACCATTGGGAGCAGATGCTTGCGCTGGCAGAGGAATTTATTGCTTTTGCACCGGAAGAACCGAAGCTGTTTTACATTTGGGGCCACGCTTATGAGTTTGATATTTATAATGATTGGGGTAAGATGGAGGAATTTTGCCGGCTGATTAGCGGCAAGGAGGATATTTTTTATGGAACGAACCGTGAGGTACTGCTCGGAAATTAAGGGAGAAAAAAGAAGAAAAACAAAAAATCAGCCCTTTAATCCTTAAAACGCACAAAATGTATATAATTGCCATATAAATATTAAGAAATTTTGAATAAATTATATTGACTTTTTACTAAAAAAGAGATATTATATATCTGTATTAAAAAATAATAGGAGGAAAAAAAGAATGAAAAAAGCTTTAAGCGTGGTTCTTGCATTGGCAGTTGTTATTTCCTGTCTTTCCATGATCACAGTTTTTGCGGAAGATACTGTGTATGGCAAGAATCTTCTCGGCGAAGCAGAGTCTACCTTTACCGGGCAGAGTGATGTTCCTTCTGCGTGGAGTAAGCAGGGCACTACTCCGGTGAACTCTATTGCCGAAGATCCTGCGGAAGCCGGAAATAAGGTGCTGCAGAGCATTACAAAGAAGAGCTGGGAGTCTCCGCTCCTTAACATTGCTTCAACTATTAAAACAGCAATGGAGAATGCCAGCCTGACTGACGTGCAGGCGGAAATTTCCATGAGAGTTTATGTAAAAGCGGATGAGGGAACGGCAGATTCGACAAAAGAGCTTGCCAGAATGGTTCTGCGCAGTAATAAAGAGTTCTCTTTTGTTACAAAAGCAGGGGACGGCAATATTTATAAGGCATGCTCCGCTGCAGGGAAAAAGTATAATACTTGGTATAACCTTTCGGGTACCATTACTATTACGGCGGCAGATTTGAATATGTGGACGGATGACGCTTATTTAAATCTTTGCATGGATTCTATTCAAGGAGCATCGGATACTACACCTGTTACTCTTTTAGTAGATGACGTTTCCGTTATCTTTATTAAGTATGACGGTGTTAAGGTAACAGTTAATGAGGATAATAAGACGGCTTTTATTGTTGGCAGCAGCACAAAGGGCTTTATTACCGAGGTTGAGGGCGATACCGCAACCGCGCGGCTTATTATCTCCAATGAATCCAACACAGATTTTTATGCCCGGTTGAAGCCCAGTGTGCTTCATGAGGGAACCTCTTCCCAGTCGTGGGAGGCTCTTGCTGTAGCCGCCTATCAGCTGGTGCCGGCCGGAAAAAGTGTTGAGTTGACCGTTAATGTCCCGGTAACAAAATCTGTTACAGCCGGCGGAACAACGAAAGAATATTCTTACAGTGACGCCTTTATAAGAATTGATGTTTCTCAAAAAGCGGAGGACGGCGCGCCTCTTCCCGCCGGTACGATAATCTATGTAAGCGGGAATTCTATGGCGTCCAGTATTGAAAATAGCACAGGATATACTGTTCAGCCGGTGAAAGAAAGCGAACTGCCGGAAAGCGTGAAAAATTTGTGGACTCCGGATCCCGTTTTTGCCGAAGTTGTAAACGGCGACGCGGAGAACGGAACTACGGGCTGGGGCGTTTTTACTGCCGGCAGCATTGAACAGGTAGAAGGCGGTGCTAACGGCACGGCTCACGCGGTAAAATATATACCAAATGCGAATAAATGGGGTTCTATTGGGTTTGATTTGGGCCCCGCTATTATTCAGGATGAGGAAAACGGCTATAAGGGCGCAGGCGTAGGGGAGTATACTATTACATTCTGGGCTAAAACGGATAGTCCTGCTCCCAAAAATACTAAATTTGCGTTTACCTTGAGTTCAATGGAACATCAGATTGCGGCGCCCGATGCGGGCAGGCCGGTAAACAGCTTGCTTGCAACCAAACAGATAGTAGAGCTTACCGACCAGTGGAAACAGTATGAGGTAAAGGTGACAGTTACCGAAGACTATTTAAAAACCATAAAAGCTTTGTATGATGCCGGCAGCGCAAAAGCATATCAGCTGGTTCTTCGTCTTGATGGTTCTGAGTCAGGAAATGCATATGAGTCTGGCGAACTCTTTCCTTATTATGTAGATGAGGTTACAATCACAGCTCCCAACGGCGGAACCGATCAGCCCGGTGGTGACGAGGAAGCCGATGAAATACAGGGCGTAACCGTTAAAGTAGAATCTGCCGACGCGGGCGCGGGCGTTTATGTAAAATTCGATAAATTTGCCGGCCATCTGAAGGACGGCAAAATGACGGTGAAGATTCACAATACCGGTAAGAGCGAGATCAAGCTGGTGCTGGAGGCCCGTTTGAATGATGAAAAATGGACGACGGTGAAGGCCGGCGAGACGGTTACGATTGCGCCGGATAAGGTAGCGACGCTTACGATTGACTGCCCGGATAAGATGACCAGCCCGATAGACAGCAAGGAATACGTTCCCTTTATGCTGTTGAAGATAGAGGGAGCAAAAGCCGGAGATCAGTTTACGGTATACGGCTTTACCCGGGAGACCATGGAAACGCAGAAGCCGGTATCGACAATTACTACAGGAAAGGCATCTCTGGAATATGGAACGACGACAAAGGCCTGCCCGACGGGCGATATGGCTCCGGCTGCGATTATTGCGATAGCCGCTGCAGCCTGTGTAATGCTGGGTGTGGTAGTTGCTGCAAAAAAGAAAAAAGAAGAGGTATGATCTTCTGATTCTTTGAAGAGCTTACAAGCGAAAACGCATTTGCGTTTTCGCTTTTTTTGCAGAAAAAACCATACATAGCCTTACGGCAGCAAAGAGCTTCCGTGATAAAGAGGAGAGCGGAGGAATAAAATAGAGAGCCTTATTTCCTTTGCCCGAGGAATGAGCGCATGAAAGCTCCCTTTGCCGGAGGAGGTAGTTTTTTGGAGAGAGAAGCGCTGCTTCCGTCAGCTTCCCTGACAGAGGGATCCGGGAAGGATTTGTTATGTATGGGATGCGAAACTGAAACTTGTTTTCGGAGAGCTGAAAGGCTGCCATTTCCTTAAGCTCATGCGCTGCCAGCGGCATCCGGGATGTAATTGAAATATCTTCTGCAATAGCGGCGGTTTTTTTATTGTACTCGTGTACAAAATGCAATTTTCAACCTGATAATTCCTTTTATGGCAAAAAAATATGTTAACAAAATAAAAACTATATTAACAAAATATATTGACAATCTTTCTAAAAAGTTATATGATATAATCATACCGAAAAAGAGGGCATTTAAAATTTTAAGGAGGAAATGATATGAGGAAAGTATTGGGAATCCTGCTGGCGCTGGCGCTTACCGTCGGTGCTTTTGCGGGGCTGACGTTGCTTTCAGTTTCGGCTGCTTCCCGTTCCGCTTTGGTGAACGGAGAGTATTTGTTTGAAGACTTTGAAGGTAACTCGGCGGATTATTTTAACAAGCCTTTAGGCGGCGATATTGCCCTTGCTAAAAAAGCAGATGGCGCGCCTACCTATGCGGGTAGTGATTATTCACTGAAATTTTCCGGCGGAACCGGCGCTTGGGTAACGCCGGGCATATCATCGGCCAATGTAAAGGCGGTTGTAAATAACCAGCCGGGAACGTATGTGCTTAGCGCGTGGGTATATTTTGAAACCCTGCCCACGGACGGCAGCACGGGTATGAAGGCAGTTTGGCGTAACGCAAGCACGAATTCTACTTTTACCTGCGGCTCAAAAACGATTGAGCAGGGCAAATGGATGTTTGTGAGCTTTATGACTACGCTGAACGAAACCTGGGCGCAGGACGACGCTCTGTATGTGATGTTTGATGGCATTGGAAAGGGATCGGTATTCTATCTTGATAATGTTACCCTTGCAAAGGTAGATGATACTTTTGTAGCTACCTGGTATTATAATAATGCCGGCGCGGCATTTATTGGCAGCGGCGGCTTTACGGGCGAAAATATCCCTGCGGAGGATAACAAAGTATCTTTTACGTTTTATAATCTGAACGATATTGACGTTACGGCACAGATTGAGCTTCGGGCTTCTGACTGGAGTACAAAAACGGTAAGCGGCGCTAAGCAGAATCTGCTGTCGATTCCGGCTCATGGAAACGCTACAATTGAGCTGGATGTTTCGGCCGGTTATGATAAAACGGATTTCTGGATCATCTATATGAAGAATGGCAGCAGTAATTTGTCCGGTGAAGATTATATCTTTGGTATGGAACTCAACGGCGCTGCGGATATGACGATGTTCCAGAAAGCGGGAAACAAAGTTATAGGTGCGTATTATCCGGTGGTTGGAAAAATTACCAACAGTGATGTGAAAAAGGGTTCTGTAGCCGGACTGTTCGGCGATACGATTGTTTACGGGGTACAGGATACTATCAAGGCGATACCGGTGGATGGCTGCAGCTTTGACGGCTGGTACAGTGAAAGCAATAAGGTTTCTTCCGACGCGCAGTATGCGATGGATACCACCGACATTATAGGCGTTGTAGAAGCCTTGGAAGCCCGCTTCAGCGGTACGCCGGCACCCCTGACTTTAGGCGACGGTACGCTGGAGAACAGCGACGCCGGATGGACGTATTTTTCAGCGGCCGGTAAGGGAACGATCACCCGGGTTGACGGCGGTGCCAATAATACAGATAAGGCAATTCAATATGTTCCCGGTTCAGGGAACCAGTGGGGGGCATTGGCCTTTGATGTAGGCCCCGCGATTATTCAGGATGCAGAAAACCGGTATAACGGCAGCGGTGCGGCTAAGTATAAATTGACCTTCTATGCCCGCCTTGTGGATAATGCGGCGGTGGATTCCGGTGAATTCTATATTTTCCTGAATTCCCAGTACCATAAGAATGCAAATGAGCTTGCGGGCCTTTATGGCGGCGCAGCGGCGGATTATGTTGATATGTATAAAAACTATACTGCAAAGAATCCTCTTACCTTTACGAAGCAGTGGCAGAAATTTGAGATAGAAATGGAGATTTCAGAGCAGTATATCGCACAGATAAAGACCCTGTACGGCAAGGGTGTTTCCAATGCGTATCAGCTGATGATTCGCTTTGATGGTTCGGAGGGGATTTATGCGACGGCGGCAAACCAGAATTCAGGATATTTGATCGATGAACTGAGTTTTGAAAAGATGCCGGATCCTACGCCCACCGCATCTCCTACGGAAGCTGCACCTACACCTACGCCTGTTCCGGATAATACCAAAACGGTAGAGAACGGTGACGCGGAAAACGGAACCACAGGCTGGTACGCGTTTACTGCCGGTGATATCGAACAGGTTGACGGCGGCGCCGACGGTACGGCTCACGCGATTAAGTATATTCCCGACGGTAATAAATGGGGCTCCATAGGCTTCGATTTCGGCCCGGCTATTATTCAGGATGAGGCAAACGGCTATAAGGGCGCGGGAGTAGGAGAATATACCATCAGCTTCTGGGCTAAGGTGGACAGTGCAAACGCCAGCCAGAATACGAAATTTAAAGTTTTGCTTAATTCCAGAAAGCATGTAATGCCAAAGGACGGCGTGATAGATGGAATTGAAGGCAGCGGCTATGTAAACGCCTTTATTGTTTCTTCAACGGTAATTGAGCTTACCGATCAGTGGCAGAAATTTGAAGCGACGGTTACGGTTTCTGAGGCATATCTCAGAACGATAAAGGCTCTGTATGACGCTGGAAATCCTGAGGCCTATCAGCTGATTCTTCGCCTTGATGGGTCTGAGACGGGCCTTGGTTATGAAGACGCCAGCAAGCTTTTCCCGTACTATGTAGATGAGGCTAAGATTGAGGCTCCTGCGCAGGGCGAGGAAGCCGATGAGGTGCAGGGCGTAACCGTTAAGGTAGTTTCTGCTGATGAGGGCGCGGGCGTTTTTGTGAAATTCGATAAGTTTGCCGGCCATCTGAAGGACGGCAAAA
>CAJMLN010000048.1 GCA_905214315.1 uncultured bacterium
AATGCAACCGACCGTTGGTTTCCCCGGGGAAACCAACGGTTTCTGTCTTGATTTTTAAGCATCTGTTTTGCGGAAAAAAAGGAACGCCGGCGTTTTTATTCCGCAGCATTCAAAGGAACAATACCGCAGAGACAGGCAGAGAATAAATTTCCCATGCTCCAATAGCTGCGAACGGCGGGACCGAAGAAATTATTTTTTCCCCGGAATCATTCGGCGGATTGCCGGGCCTGCTGCTTTTTTCTTTTGGACCAGCTGATAAAGCCGTAGATATCATTGACAAAAAACAGCAGAAAGCAAATTATAACGGACAGGTAGGATATGTCCTCCAGGGCGGCCATTGTCCATAAAACGATTAAAACGGCGTCGTTGAGCGCATAGGCCAGCGCATAAAAGGCGCTTCTCCGAAAGGTCAGATAGGAGGCAAGAAAGCTTGTGGCCACCGATACCGTGCTGGGAATTAGATTCGCGGTATGAAGCGCGGCGAGGATAAAGTAAAAGGCGAAGGTTACGGCGGCCGTTAAAGCAAACATAAAAATAGTTTCCCTGCTGCTGAGCCTGTTGATTTTGACCTGCGCCCTGTTTCCGTTGTACGGGTTCTTCAGCCAGGATATCCAGGAAAAGACGGCCATGGGCAGCGTCATGCCCAAATAGGTGATCATTTCACCGTAATAGGCGAAGGTAAAGGAGATCGCGCCGTATAATAGGCTAAAGAGAATGATGAGCAGCTGCCCGAAGGGGTGACCCTTTGCACAGTAGATCAGGGAGGTCACGCCGATCAGGGAGGATAAAAGCGTGAAATAATTTTCCCTGTCAAACAGCAGAAAGGACAGCACAATGCAGAAAACAGAGGCTCCCCAAAGCGCCAGCTCTCCTTTTGAAAAGCAGGTGACTGCCGATTTTATTTTTTGCAGCATATAAAAATCTCTCCTTAAAAAAAGCACCCGCAAGCATATCTTCAAAGACCTAACGATATGCTTTCGGATGCTTTTCTTGCATCTCTGCCCGGTGGCAGGTTATCTGTAGTATATCATGTCTTTTGCAAAATGGCAAACTGTTTTTGCTGCGCGGCGCCGGGGGGAACAGATGTGCGGCTTCTGCGGCGGGGACGCTTGGATTCCCTTGTACGGAAGCTTTCTTCCGATATACTGCGGGGGAATCAAAAAAGCCCGATTCGGGCTTTTTCGATGGCCGCGGTTTCCCGCAAAGAAATGTCTTTTCAGTTTGAAAAACGGATTTTTTTGCAAAAGAGCGGAAAGACGGTACTTATAATATCACATATTCCACCGAAAGCAGCTCGGCGGTTTTTTTCAGCAGCTCGGCGTTTTTGCCTACGCTCATGGCCAGATGATGGGTGGGTGCGCAGCGGAACCATTGATCCATATAGCTGTCCGGATCAGTTTTAAAGCGGATGTGGGTCTGCGTATTGCCGATGGTTAAAATCGGATGGCGGACGGCCTCGGCCTCGCTGATAATCATGCGCAGGCTGCCGTCGGCGGTCTGGGTCAGCCCCAGCAGCGTAACGTCGCCGGCCACCACGTTGGCCTCTACCGAAATGCCGCTGCCCTTTTTGCCGTGGTAGACGCCCATTCCGCGCAGAATAGGCTTTCCGTCGCTGATTTTGATATGGAAGGGACCGTCGTGGCCTAAAATGATGGTTCCGGCCAGGTAGTCGGTGGCGACGATTTCACAGAAGCTGCCGCCCGTGTCCAAAATATCGCAGATCTTCATGGCTACGCCGGTTTTGATATCCCCTTCGCCCGCACAGGGAATGCCGGCCGCCGTTAAAAGCGAATGGCCGACGATAAAGCCCGACTGCAGATCCTCATAGGCGTAGCCGTCGCTGCTGTGGTAGTAGTAGGAAAGCGCGTCCAAGTCATAGGCCTTTACCATTTTTTCCTGAGCGCAGGCCACCCTGGCGGACCATTCCAGCTGCTGGGGCGTGGGCTTGCGCACCCGCGGATCGGAGGGGGAATCACCCTCGATGCGGAAGAAATCGGAGATTACCTTCAGCTTTTCCTGCACCTGGTCGGGGGTGACCTCATCCATATAGCGCTGAAGATCGCACATCTCTAAAATCTCCACGTGCAGTCCCAGCTGTGCCTGCAGCATGGTAAAATCGCTGTACATATCCAGCATGCCGCTGTAGTTGTTGCCCAAAAATCCCATACGGGTATGGCGCAGCGCGCGTTTGACGCCGGCGGCGCGGACCCATTGCTCAATTTTCGTCCAGGCCTTTATCGCCTCGGGACGGGCGGCGGTACATTCATCGGAAACCGCAAAATCCGGCTGCTCCTCCAGCCCTAAAAGACCGTTGACGATATGGCAGGAGATCCTGGCGCGCTGGAACGCATTGGCAATTTCCGGAATCGGACAGGCCACGCACTGGGCTAGCCATTCGCCGGTGGAGGTTTTGGCGTAATTCATCTGCACGGCGGGCTGCAGGTTCAAAATCACCACGGGCGCCGCGCATTGCTGGTGCACCGGCAGTACGGTGGAGCTGGTAAAATAGGTGGCCGCGTGGCAGAAAATCAGATCCACGTTATGGCTGTTGAACCATTCGCCGGCGGCGCGGCCGGCGGTTTCGTCGTCTACCAGCCCTAAGTTATAGACCTCCGCCCACTGCGAAAGCTTGGCTTCAAGAAAGCGGTTATAGTGGAGCAGGCGCTCGCGCATGCCCTCGAATTGCGCCCAATAGGCGTGCAGTCCGGCGCTGTAAAGGCCGATTCTCGGCCGGGGAGAGGGTTTTAGTTTGGAAATCGTTTGCATAAACTATTCTCCTTATTCTCCAAAAACTTTTTTTATGGCTTCCAAATACGCATAGCCGTATTCGGTGTCGGGTTCTAAATAACTGCCCTCGGTCCATTCGTTCCAGGCGTTGATTACAAACATTTTTGTGCTCAGGCTTTTGGCGTCCAGATAGTCCTTTGCCATCTGCAGGCCGGCTTCAAAATCTTCGGGCGAGGTGTCCATTACATTGCAGAAGGGATACTCCAGCGGTTCAATCACGTCGGTTTGCGCGCACCGCGGCGTGGAATCCCAGCCCATGGAAACGTTGGGGTAATAGGGCAGCAGTTTGCTGGAGCCTAACCGCTTTGTAATTACGCGCATCTGCTCCAGCGCGCTTTGGTAGGAGCCGATGGGGTATTGGGACTGTACGTAGTGGAACCACACGTAGGAGGTCATGCTGTCAAAGCCCAGCTGATACAGGATTTCGTCGTTCAGGATCAGATCGGTATCGCTGCCGGTGCGCAGAATCGGCTGTTCTATCAGAATGCCGTTGAGGTGCAGCTCTCCCAGCCCCGCGGCCTTTACGCGCTCCCGGAAATCGCCGAGCACGCGTTTGGCCTCTTCGATGCCGCCCATTTCCTGCAAAAACAGGGGCAGGTCGTAAATGGAAAAATACAGCCCGCCGTCCACCCGCCAGTAGGAGGGGTGGCTGAAATAATGCTTTATCACGTAGTCGGTCAGCCGGATAAAGGCGGCTTCATCCTGCACGCAGGGGTAGATGGTGTAGGGCGGTGTGCTGCGTTTTTTAGGGTACAGCTCCATCCAGTGATGGTTGCACCACATCAGCGAAAACCGGAAATCCTTTACATTCCGGGCCTTTAAAAAGCCCTCCTCCAGCGCGCGCTCTAAAAAAGGCTTGTTTTCGTACCAGTACCAGTCAAAAATAAAAGAAGAGATGCCGTGCTCCAAAGCGGCGGCGATCTTTTTTTCCATGACCGCCGGCTGCGCTTCATCCTCGTAGCCCCACAGGGGAACCTTGGGCTGCTTATGGCCGGGAAAGTGCGGGCGCGCTCCCTTCAAAATTTCCCATTCCGTCCAGCCCTTGCCGTGCAGGGCCTCGTTACGGGCGTCGGTGTGCCAGTTGGGAAAATAATATACGCCGATTTCATAGCCTTTCGCCATTTTTTTACCTCCGATATATAAATTTATTGCGGAATACTTGGCAGAATCAAAAAAATGGAATATAATACTGATATCAATATTTTATACGGGTATGTAAACCTTGTCATTCGTAAATGTTGCTGAAATATTGCACAAAGTTGCTGCGGAGGGCTGTTATGTATCAGGAATATCATATGGATGTGGAGCCGCGCTCTGTGTGGAAGATTGCGCCGGAGCTTTCTTCCCGGCAGAAAGCAAAGCCGCCGTTTCTGGCGGTAGAGGCAGGCAAATTTTATGCGAGGGCGGAATATTTTACAGTCCGCCGGGATAAAAATGATAAGCTTTTGCTGTTTACGGTCTCCGGTGCAGGGCGCGTCTATACGGAAGAGAAGCAATATCTCTTAAAAGCCGGCGAGGGTACGATAATTGACTGCCGTAAATACCACCGTTATGAAACCGCCGGCAAGGAAATTTGGCAATTCTACTGGGTGCATTTTCAGGGGGACGAAAACGGCTTTTATCAGAATTTGATTTGTCGGAATTCTAATATATGGGTCTATCCTAAAAAAACGGCGGAGGCACTGGAAGAGCTGCTGGAGCAGATTCATTTTACCGACGGCCTCGCCCTTTCCCGGCGCAGCCATATTTTAGAGAATCTGCTTTTTGCAGCCGGCGTTTCCTGCTCGGAGGCTCAGGGTACCTCTGCGGTGTGCAGCGCTGTGGATATCGCGGTCAATTATATGCAGGCACATTATGCGGAAAATCTGGTTCTGGAGCAGCTGGCGGAGCAGGTGCATTTATCCAAATATCATTTCCTGCGGCTGTTTAAGGAGACGATGCAGATTACGCCCCACCGGTATCTTTTGATGCTCCGGGTAAATGAGGCGAAAAAGCTGCTGCGCACCACCAATGAAAATTTAACGTTCATCTGCGCACAGACGGGCTTTTCCGACGAGGGACATTTCTGCCGCACGTTTAAGCGCATCACCGGCCAGACGCCTTACCAGTACCGCAGGACGATGTAAAAATAAAGAAATCTTTTATTGAAAAATAAAATATGAAAAATTTTCTAGAAATATAAAATTAATATTGACTTTGCTATTTGCTAATATTATAATTAAAATATGAATAAATCATGGGGTGAAAATGAAAAAAATATAAAAACAGTAAAGAGAATAAAGATGAAAAAAATTTGCAGATTGTTCGTTATGTCTCTTTGCATCGCTTTATTAGGAAATGTATTCTGGTCTTTTGGCGTGTTTGCGTCTTCAGAAATAGAGCAGGTATTTTCGGATGGATTTGAACTGTCTTATGAAGGTTGGGAAAAATTTGGGTCTACAGCGTCCGGAGGGTTACAATTAAGTTCAACTTTTTATAATATAAACGGAAGCGGAACCAAAGCTTTGAAGATGAATAATCATGTAAATTCATGGGACTGTCCGGCTTATAATATAAGGGACGAGCTTACTGATTCCAGCGGAAAACTGCGTCCGGGAACGTATGCCGTGCAGTTGTGGTTTTGTGTAGAGGGGATTACGGAAAGTACAACACCGGCCAGACTTTTGCTTCGGTGCCGCGGTACAAACGGATATTCGTTTATGGAAAATCATGACGGGAATTACTATTATGCTATTGGAAACCGTACAACGGCTACTGAAGGGCAAGGATGTATGCTGACCGGTTCCTTCATGATTACGGAAGAAGATAAAAATTGCACCGATGATTTATTGCTTTGTATTGATTGGGTAACCGGTCAGGCTGGTTCAAATATTTACATTGATGACGTAAAGATTTATCGACTGTCTGATTTTTCAATTTCAAACGGTAATTTTGTGGAAGGTATTGCCGGTTGGCGTTCCTGGGGCGGCAACGGTTATATTTACAGTAATTTTGACAGTACATATTCCGACGTCGGTCATTATACGATGGTGGATCAATACAGTTCAATTGCCTGCAATGTGAACCAAATATTATCTTATTACGGTTCAGGTACATATTTTATTGATTTAGATGTAAAATTATCTACTTTTGATGATAACGCAAGCAAACCGTTTAAAATTTATTTTACAAAAAACAATGATCAATATCATTATAATATACTGCAAACAAATCGTAGTATTAATAATAGCTGGCAGCATATTCGACTCTCGGTAAATACAAATACCATACCTGCTAATCAAACGCAAACGCTTTATCAACTGCTGGATCCTGTTAACAGTCAGGTACATTTGCGGTTTCAGCGTGAGGTAAATACAGCGGCATATTCGTATGAAATAGCCAATGTAAAAATAGAGTTCGCCAATGAATTCAGCTATGGAACCAATCAGTATGATTTCGGGAACAGATATGTAAGTACATATCACAAGCATCAGGTTAACGGTTTTGAAATTGAAATGAAGGTTGGCAAAGCCTATAACAATCAATATCCCATCGGCGCGAACGCCAGGGAGGATGTTTTTTGTAAGATTTATGAATCCGGCGGCGATGTCGGTGCCGTCAGCAGCGGCGCGGGTGATTCCGGCGGTATATCTTATGGCTTGTATCAGTTTACGCAGGGTGCTTCTGCGCCGGAGTTTATAGAGTGGATGGCGGAAAGCAGTACATATAGAAATTTATACAATAGCTATTTTGCAGGCTATGTCGGCGAATATGATGACAGCAATTTTGCAAACAGATGGAAGAAATGTGCAAAAGATCAAGAAGCAGCTTTTGCCGAGGCGCAGTATCAGTTTGCTAAGAAAATATTTTATGATGATGTTGTTGTAGGAGTCAATCAGCTTTTTGACAGTAAAGGAAAAGGTAAAACCTTTGATATTAACGCTCGGTCAAAGGCGGTGCAGAACCTTGTTTTTTCGGTAGGTGCGCAGAATGGGACGGCCGGAGCAGTCAAAGTGATCGCACAGGCGCTTTGGCATAAGCATTTACCGAATTTAACGGAAACAGATTATATTGAAATTATTACGGAAAGATTAACGCGCACGTATGTGGAGGGGCAAAGAGTTATAGATGTAATAAATCCGGAAAAACCTCCTGAAGTGATGGATCCTAAATATGTTATACATGCGGCAGGGTTAAATGCAACAAAACAAAACTTTGTAGAAAAATTAAATTTAGAAAACCGTTTTGTAGCTAGACAAAATAATAATAGCAGTGATGTGCAAGTAGGCGTTCTTATGCGCCATTACGGTATTTATTTTGATGCATTAAAGATGTACGCGCAGGAGGCGGGATTGGAATGAGAAAGCTATGCGCGCTGTTACTGTTGCTGATGTGTTTTACGGGCTGCAAGCAGACGCCGGAGGAGCCGGCGGTTACGCCAACTGCAGGGCAGACAGAAACTTCTTGTGCGACGGAATCTTTCGTTTCCGCCGAGGAAAAAGCGTTGCTGTATGCACAGCTGAACGAGTTGATCGATACTATTCCTACCGAGCCTATGGATATCTCCGAGTTTCCGAAAAAGGTTTTGGTAAAAGCAAAAGAAGGCGCGGAAATTTATCGTTATGAAACAATGAGCGGGTTTACTCCAATTAATCTTAAAAATCTATTTGCTGCTTATGAATGTCGCCAAGGAATTTATAAATTAATAAGTTGCAATGTTTATGATGGTTTTGAGCTTGGGATGGATCCGGAGGAGAGCCTCTGTTTTATCGGGTACGGTTACACAAAAGATTTTGAAATAGTAGAAGACCCGGTTGATTTTTATAAATATCATGAGGATTTTAAAAAGCATACCTATACGATCGGCGAAAAGACCTTTGAACAGGCATTTTTAATGGAAACGAAATTAATTCTGCGCAACGGATCTTATATCCGCTGCGTCCAGTACCGTAAAAATGAAAAAGAGGGCGGATCGGGACTGTTCTATTATGCGGCAGACGGAAGCTTGATTTCCACCCTTCCCAATCATATTGGCACCTCATTTTTGATGAATTATTGCGTGCAAACGGATATGAACCGCGACGGGCTGCCGGATTTGATTTTGCTGGCGTGCGGATATACCCTGGAGCCGCGGGAGGGATACGACAATCCGTTTCTTTCGGGAGATAAGGTGTTTGAGGTAAACCAGATGGAACAGCTGGAAAAGCTGCGGACAGAAGAAGGCGTTGAGACATATTTGGCAAGCGAGGCGCGGGGAGGCGTCAGCTGCGTGTTGCTTTCCGACGCGGCGGACGGAACCTACTCCTATTATAATTCCGATAGGATCCTGCCGATAAGTACCTTTGCAAGAGGCTATGTGCCGTTTGTCAGTGAGGTAAACAAAGTTACGGCGGAGCTGTTTGAGGGAGCAGGCAAAGGGTTTTTGTTACCCTGAAATACAAAACAAACCCGGCGGCAATTCTGCTGCCGGGTTTTCTGTAAAAAGCCGCGGATAATCCCGCTTCCTGCGTACTGCGCGGACAACGAAGAAGACGTGCGCCGGTGCCTGGACGGCGGGGGCACCTTTATTACCGCCAATGATCCGGAACCGCCGATGCGTGTTTTAGGGCGGAAATAAACGCAATTTTGCACACAAAAACGGCAGGGCGCAGGCCTGCCGTTTTTTAGGAAAAAGCTTTTTGTGCAATCCTTAAACCAGCACCTCCAGCAGGGCGTAGAGCAGGGGAATTGTGACCACGCACAGGGTGTGGGAAATCATGGCCATGGAGGCGCCGGTGGAGGTGTCGCCGCCGTAGGCCGCGGGAAAGACCACGGTGTTGAGCCCCAGCGGCGTGCCAAAGGCAAAAAGCGTAAGCACCAGTACGAGCTTATCGGCCCTTAAAAGCAGAAGGAAGCCGATAAAAAGCATGGGCAGCACTACCAGGCGCAGCAGGGTGGCTAGATAGATTTTTTTGTTTTTCAGCAGACTGAAAAAATCATAGCTGCCTACTACAAGGCCGGTAAGAATCATGGCAAGGGGCCCCATGCAGGCTGAACAGCTGCTGATGGTCGTACGGATGAAGCCCGGTATCTGCTCGGAAAGTCCGCTCAGGCCCAGCACGGCGCCCAGCAGAATGGAGAGAAAAATAGGATTGCAGAGGTTTTTCAGGAAGCTCTGCTTTTTTTCTCCCCGGGGAATCAAGGTCATAATGCCCCAGGTATAAACGGCCAGGTTCAGCGGCAGAATGTAAAGCATATACTGGTACAGCATTTCTTCCCCCAAAATGGCCGGCACGATAGCGTTGCCCATAAAAGAAAAATTGGCAAAGGAGAGCGCGTATCGGTAAATGCTGCGCTGATAGGCCTCTTTGGCAAAAAGACGCGAAAGCGGAAAGGCAAGGGCAATGGCCGCTGCCAGCACCAGCGTGCAGTATAGAATCAGCGGATACTGTTGGCTGATGGAGGCCACGGTACAGTACTGCATAAAGGTATTGAGAATCAGCGCGGGCACAAAAAAATAGTTCTCCAGTTTGGAGAGCACCTCGGCCGCGTTTTCGGGTACAAGATTTTTTTTTCTGGCTATAAAGCCCAGAGCCATGCATAAAAACATGACCAGCATCGGCGTAAGCGTCGCCCGGAAGGTTTCCTGCATCATGCACATTTCCTTTCTGTTTCGGCCCTTATTCTACTGCACTTAGCTGAGTTTGGCAAGGACAAAATGTGAATTCCTGATACTGGCAGTGAATGGATGCAGAAGGTTTTTTAAAAGTTTGAAAAAAAACGATAAACCTATTGACAAAGTATGTTGATAGGTTTATAATCATATCAACCTATCAGAAAGGTGTGTTGATAATGAAAAAGGACGCTGTGTATTTTTCAAAATGGCTAAGCGGACGAATGTGCCGTTACGGTGTATGAAAATAGAAAGAGGAGATCAAAAGGAAAGGAATAAAGATTATGAAAAAATATCGTTTTGAAACCCTGCAGCTTCATGCCGGGCAGGAACAGCCTGATCCTGCGACGGATGCCCGTGCGGTACCGATTTATCAAACCGCTTCGTATGTATTTAAAAACTGTGCGCATGCGGCAGCCCGGTTTTCCCTTGCTGATGCCGGGAATATTTACGGGCGGCTTACCAATTCTACGGTGGAAGCTTTTGAGCAGCGCATGGCGGCGCTGGAAGGCGGCGCAGCGGCAATTGGCGTTGCCTCGGGCGCGGCGGCGATCACTTATACTTTTTTAAATTTAGCCTGCGCTGGGGATAATATTGTTTCAGCACGTACCATTTATGGCGGAACCTATAATCTTTTGGCACATACGCTTCCGCAGTACGGCATTACCGCTAAATTTGTAGATACGGATGAAGCGGATGCCTTTGAAGAGGCTATTGACGCGCGGACAAAGGCCGTTTTTATTGAAACTATCGGTAATCCTAACGCTGCGCTGATTGATATCGAAGCAGCCGCTGCGGCTGCACACCGGCACAAAATTCCGCTGGTGGTGGATTCCACGTTTGCTACGCCGTACCTGATCCGTCCCTTTGAATACGGTGCGGATATCGTAGTACATTCGGCCACCAAATTTATCGGCGGACACGGTACGGCCATCGGCGGGGTGATTATAGACGGCGGAAATTTTAATTGGGAGGAAAGCGGGAAATTTCCTTCTATTACCGAACCGAATCCCAGCTATCATGGCATAAGCTTTACTAAAGCGGCAGGCCGGGCGGCGTTTGTTACCAAAATACGCGCGATTCTTCTGCGGGATACCGGGGCCACGCTTGCTCCGCTGCATGCGTTTTTATTTCTTCAGGGGCTGGAGACGCTTTCGCTGCGTGTGGAGCGTCATGTGGAAAATGCCCTGAAGGTAGTAAAATATCTCTCAAAGCATCCATTGGTGGAAAAGGTCAATCACCCGTCGCTGCCGGAGCATCCGCACCATGCGCTGTATCAAAAATATTTTCCAAAAGGCGGCGCTTCCATTTTTACTTTTGAAATCAAAGGCGGCGCGGAGGAGGCAAAGAAATTTATAGATGAACTGAAAATTTTTTCGCTGCTGGCTAATGTAGCGGATGTAAAATCCCTTGTAATCCATCCGGCGTCTACGACGCATTCCCAGCTTTCTGAAGCAGAGCTGCTTGAACAGGGGATAAGGCCCAATACCATAAGGCTTTCTATTGGTACGGAGCATATTGATGATATTATAGAAGATCTTGAACAGGCGTTTTGCGCGATTCAGTAAGGAGGACAATATGACAAAAATCTACACTTCAGCCGACCAGCTTGTGGGGAAAACTCCGCTTTTAGAGCTTACACACATTGAAAACAAATATAATATCCCGGCCAGAATCCTTGCCAAGCTTGAATATTTCAATCCCGCCGGTTCCGTAAAGGACCGCATCGCCAAAGCGATGATAGAGGATGCCGAGCAAAAGGGACTGCTGGGGCCGGATTCGGTTATTATTGAGCCTACCTCGGGCAATACGGGCATTGGCCTTGCCGCGGTTGCCGCGGCGAAGGGATACCGGTGCATCATCGTAATGCCGGAGACGATGTCCAAGGAGCGGCGCGCCGCTGTAAAGGCCTACGGAGGCGAGCTGGTGCTTACTGAGGGGGCCAAGGGAATGAAAGGCGCTATTGCGAAGGCCCATGAGCTGGCCGCCGCGACGCCCGGCAGTTTTATTCCCGGACAGTTTACCAATCCTGTAAATCCGCAGACGCACTACAAAACGACCGGTCCTGAGATTTGGGAGGACACGGACGGCGGGGTGGATGTGTTTGTTGCCGGTGTAGGCACGGGCGGAACGCTTTCAGGCGTGGGGGAATATCTGAAAAGCAAGAACCCCGCAATCAAGGTAGTTGCTGTAGAGCCTGAGGATTCTCCTGTGCTTTCCGCCGGAAGAGCCGGCGCCCATAAAATACAGGGTATCGGCGCGGGATTCGTTCCTGATACTCTTAACACCACGGTTTATGATGAGATTATAACGATATCAAACGAGGAAGCTTTTGAAGGTGCCCGTGCCGTAGGTTCTGAGGAAGGCGTATTGGTGGGAATCAGTTCCGGCGCGGCGCTGCGTGCGGCCATAACGCTTGCAAAGCGCTCTGAAAATAAGGGGAAAACCATTGTCGTGCTTTTTCCTGATACCGGCGACAGATATTTTTCCGCCGGTCTGTTTCCGGAGGAGTGAAAGATGTTTGTTTATGCGGATCATGCGGCGACGACAAAGCTGAGTAAAGCGGCGCTGCAGGCGATGCTGCCGTATTTGCAGGAGGAATACGGCAATCCTTCGGGCCTGTATCTTTTAGGGCAGCGAGCCGCCGAAGGGGTGGAGCGGGCGCGCGGCGAGATTGCACAGTGCCTGGGCTGCCGCAGTGAGGAAATCTTTTTTACCTCCGGCGGGAGCGAAGCGGATAATCAAGCCATCCTTTCCGCGGCGGAAATGGGAGCCAAGCGGGGAAAACGGCATATTGTATCGTCGGCATTTGAACACCATGCAGTGCTGAATACGCTAAAGGCGCTGGAACAAAGGGGCTTTTCCATTACTCTTTTGAATGTTCATGAAAACGGCATTGTGCTGCCTGAGGATGTAGAAAAAGCAATCCGGCCGGATACCTGCCTGGTAACGATTATGTATGCCAATAACGAAATCGGTACCATTCAGCCTGTGGGGGAAATCGGGACGGTATGCAGAAAAAAGGGCGTGCCGTTCCATACTGACGCTGTGCAGGCGGCAGGGCA
>CAJMLN010000049.1 GCA_905214315.1 uncultured bacterium
GTCCAGTAAAACGATATGATCGCCCTCAAAAAAGTAACAGTCGATGATTCCCTGTATCAGGGCTTCGTCACCGGTTTCTTTAAAGGGAATAATCAGGCAGAAGGAGCGTTCGCGGTTAAGCTCCTTGGCGGCCCTCATACGCTGGCCCAAAGAACTTTGCAGGAAGAAATCCAGCTGCTGAAACGGAAGAGCAGAGAATTCCTCAGAGGACAATAAACCTGCTACTGCCATTTCTTCAGCCTGGCTGCGTGCATTTTTAGAAGAGGAAAAAGAAACATGTTCCATAAAAAAATGCACGACGGTGCCCTTTTGTGCGCCGGTATATTCCTTATCCTCAAAGGCCGGACGGCGCAGGGGAATTTTTACGCGCAGATCTCTTTGACTGGGGGATTGTTTGGTTCGCTGGTTTACCGCAGCGGCAAAGGGATACTGCCAGGTAAAAGCATGGTTTAGCTGCCGTGTGTAATATTCCCTGTCAAAGACAGGCTCGGGGAAAGAAGGGGGAATATTTTCGCTTGTACCCTGCTCTTTCGGATTAAAAATATTTACATACCAGCGGCTTTTGGCAAAAACAAATTCATCTGCAGCTGTAGGCGTCTGCCGGATAAAGCTTCTCAGTGGCGCACCGTCACGGTGAGAAAACAGCAGAGGAACCAAAAGCTCAGCGTAGGAGCCGTATACTGCCGCAGCAGCCTTGTGCGGAAGATAACATAGCTCTGCCAGCTTTTTTTTGCTTGTGCATACGGAAAAGATTAATTTGTTTTTTGCCCGGGTAAGGGCAACGTAAAGCAGACGCATTTCCTCGGCGGCCTCTTGCCGGGCACAGCGGACGGCAATAGCGCGTTTGGCAATGGAATTTATTTTTGTGCGCACGCCGAATCCATCTTTTTTTGAAAGATCAAAGCCTATTCCCAGCTGTTCATGAAAGAGTACTGCTGAATTTCGGGGTCTGGCTGAAAGCGGACGCGTTGTACCGGTAAGAATTACGATGGGAAATTCAAGACCCTTGCTCTTATGGATGGTCATATAGTGTACAGAGTCATCATTTTCATCAATGATTGCCGTGTCAGCCGAGGCAGGGGATTTAAGATTTTCGTAATAGTTTAAAAAGCCCCGGAGACCGCCGGCGTTCACCGCGGTATATTCCCGGGCACAACGGATCAGATCGTCGATGTGCTCTAAATTTTGCTGTCCGCCGGGCATATAGGCCGTATGATAAATATAGCCGGTTTCATTGTAAATATATTCAATAAACTCTGGCAGAGCCATCGCACGTGAGAGCAAAAGCCAACGATCCAATGCGGCCTCAAAGTTTTTAAGCTTTTCTTTTAAACCTGCGTTTTCTCCGGTATAGCCGTGTATCGCCTCATAAAAGCTCCCCTCGGGGGAAACGCCGCGGATTTGAGAGAGCTCCGTAGGGGAAAAATTACCGATGCAGCTGCTCATGACTGTCAGCAGGTCGATATCGCTGCGCCGCATCAGCAGCAGCCGCAGCAGAGAAAGGATTACGCCTGCATCGGAAAGGCCGGTTGTTTTTTCCGGAGCCTGTGCAGTAAAGGGAATTCCGTAGGCGGCAAATACAGAGGCAAAAATATTTCCGGCATCGCGGGTACGGCCGAGAATTACGATATCATTATAGCGTACCGGACGCATACAGTCATGTTCCGGATCATATATACAGGTGCGTTTGAGTTCTTGAATACGGCAGGCAAGCATTTTCGCTTCGTCTTCAGCTTCTCCTTCGCAGAGGAGCAGCTCGTTTGCCGCTTCCACCCGCAAAGCAGGCTCGTTTTGATTCTGCCATCCGTTTTCCTCCGGTGAAGGAGCAAGCGCGGCGTCGGTATCGTATTCGATATCGGCAATATCCTCAAACATACAATTTTCAAAAATAAAATTGATCCCCTCCAATAAGGTGGATAGAGAACGGAAATTGTTCTTTAGATTAATGCGCCGGCCTAAAACACCGTTGTGGTAGGCATGCATTTTTTCAATAAACAGCTCGGGCCGTGCCAGCTGAAAGCCGTAAATGCTTTGCTTGACGTCGCCGACAAAAAAGAGATTGTCTCCTTTGGCAAGCGTTTCTACAATATGATTTTGCATCCGGTTCACATCTTGATATTCGTCTACAAAGATATAATCTATATTTTCCTTAATATCGTTTAAAATTTCGTTATGCTCGTTTAAAAGCTGTACAGTGTACCGTAAAAGACCGCTGAAGGTTGTGCCACTTTCGGAGAGCAGCATTTCCTCTAAGCGCAGAGAAAAGGCTTCCTCTAAATCAAACAGCGCTGAGAGGGCGGGAAGGGCGGGGGAAAGATCGCAGTTGTTTAAATCTTTGAGCATAGACTGCACGCGGGTGCGCAGTTTTTTGATAACGCCTGTGCAATGTTCAAAATCTTCCCGGTATGCAGAATCGGCTCTTTTTAAAATCGGCGCGCGCTGTCTCAGCGCTTCGTACATATCTGCGGGGGTGCTTTGTGCGGCCGCCGATGCAAAAATATCAGTAAATTTATCCAAATAAGCCTGAGCCGAAAAATCAAGGCCGGTAATGGCATATTCCTTTGCCAGGGCTTTTATGTAATCAAGCCCTAAAAAAAGCAGTTGCCGCGCCTGCTCAAGCAGTATAGTTTCCCAAGGATTTTGGTACTGCTGATAAAGGGAAAGTACCTCGCTGCGATAGGAGGATTTATCCGGAAGGCTTTCCATAAAAGCATGCAGAGAGAGTAGTACTGCTGTCAGTCCGTTGTCGGTTTTTCCGGAAGTAAACTGTTCCAGCGCGGCGCCGTATTCGGGCCAAAGCCCATCTTCATAGCGCTTGCTGGCCTCTTCCAATATCTGTTCTGAGGCCGCTGTGATCATTAGGGTATATTGGGTTTCGTCAAAAAGCCTGAAATCCGGCGGAAGCTTGGTATTAAAGTAATAACGGCGCAGAAGCTGTGTGCAGAAGGCGTGAATTGTGGAAATATTCGCCCGGTCGATCAATTGCCGCTGCCGAATAAAGATTTCGTTCTGCGGCTGACGGGCAAGCGCATCTTCTAATTTTGCTGTTAGCTTTTGACGCATAGAGGCTGCTGCGGCATTGGTGAAGGTGACAATCAGCATTTTATCGATAGAGGCTTCTCCTGAGGAGATCAGGGAGAAAATTCGCTCGACCATAACGGCGGTTTTTCCACTGCCGGCGGCAGCCGATATCAGTAAGTTTGCACCGCGTTCTTCGATAGCTCTTTTTTGGGAATCAGTCCAATTCGGCATAGGTCTCCTCCTTTATTTGGGTACGTTCATGACCGCACATTACGCCATAGGGGCAGGTACGGCAGACATTATCCAAGGGGGCGGCCTGAATCCGGCCCGAAAGGATTCCTTCAGCCAGCTTTTGCGCGGTATCGGTTGCGGTGTTCAGAAGGTCGGCAAATTGCTCATCCGTTACAGCCTTTTTTTCATCCTGGGCAAATCTATCCAAGGTAGGACCGCTCAGGGCGGGAGAATCTGCAGCAGATTCTTCAGATATCTGCATAAAATAGGCGCCGGCGGGGGCTGCGCGGTTGCCGAAGCGTGACAGGAGTACGTTCATATACATCATGAGCTGAAGATCCGTTCCGTTTTCCAGATTTTTTTCCTGGTAAGGATGGATTCCGGATTTATAGTCGATTACGCGGAGATAAATCCTGTCGTTTTCCTCTCGCTTGTCCGCCCGGTCGATTTTTCCTTTCAGCGTCAGGGTACCGAAATCGGTTGAAAGCGTCAAAGGCGCGTTTTTGCCGTAGCCAAAAGAGATTTCCTCGCCGATAGGCGTAAAGAGCTCCAGTTGATTTTTTACTGCCCATGCACTTTGGCAGATCAGCGTCTTCAGCTGTTGGTTTAGTACTCGCTGGCGGCTGGTGGCAATCATGGCGCCGAAATGGATGTCCGGCAAATGCTTTTCGAAAAGTTCGCCCGCTGCGGCATAACATTTTTCCCGAGTGAGATTTTTTTCCTTTATCAGTAAGCGGGTGAAATCCTCCAGCGTACTGTGAAAGATGTTTCCAATGTCCGCGGCGGAAACGGAATAAGTTTCGGCTTGCTGAGGATTTAGACCGTAACGGATGAAATGGGCATACGGACATTTGGCATAAGCTTCCAGCCGGGAAATGCTGACCGCCTGCTGTGGAGAGAAAATTTTTGCGGCAAGCAATGGTGAAATCCGGGTTTGTTTTTCACGCATTTCATAGGCCAAAACATCAAATTTTTGTTTGATGGCCGTGTTGCTTTGGGAAAGATAGTCAAACACAGCCCTGGCTTTTTCGGAACGTACCTGATCCAGCGCCATGGCTAACATGGTCTGGGCCGCGGTTAAAGGTTGGGAAAGCATATTTTCTGTGGAATCTTGTTCTATTATTGTTTCTTTTAGGCCAGGGAATAGTGTTTTAAAGCGTTTAAAAAGGTAAGAAGGCCTCAGCGGCGTGCCGGAGAAAGAAAACAGAGGACAGGAAACTGTAAGAGCGGTATACGGAGCGGAAAATGCGGCGTAAATATCGTAGCGCATCCGCGCGTCCTCAGTTGTTGCGCTGTGCGCCAGTTCCATTCCGTTTTCCAGCAGAATATTGCTTTCCTCCGGCGTAACCAGACGGTCATCGATATATACGGCGGGAATTACCCCATCGTTAGCCCCTAAAATAAAGGCGTGGCTGTGTTTTTGCTCCCGAGCAGCCTTTAAGTCACCGAAGGTTACACAGTCCAAAACATTGGGAATCGTAGCAGCGGGTGAGGCCTGAAAGCCTTCAAAAAGGGTATTGGTAAATTCTTCAAGGGAGAGCGCCTGTCCAGCTAAAAGGCCGGAGATATCCTCCAAAAGCTTTACCGCAATATTCCAAAGCTGGGCGGTAACATCGGCTAAACTGAAAAAACCCAGGACTTCATACTGTTCTACTAGTGCGTTGACACGGGGATAGACGGCCTGCTCTTCCATAAACACATAGCAGCAGGCAGCTTTTTGCTGTGCTGTGGAAGCCTCTTGGAGACGCTGACGAAACACCTTTAGCGGCACGATTGCTTTCTCACGCAGCAGGTCAAAATCTGCCTGACGGAACTCATCTCCCCGCTGATAGTAAAGACCGTTTTCGATCTCATAGCTTTTTACGCCCATATCGTTGATAAAAGAGGTAAAACGGTCGGTTTCATCCCGATCAAGCGGCGTGAGGCCGGACCGAACGTAATCGGCGACGTATTCCGGGATAAAACCGCTGCAGCAGCATTTCAGGGCTGAAAAAAGATACATGGCCACCGGGTGGGAAACGATATCATGCTTGATATCGGTATATACGGGAATTTCATACCGGGCAAAAACGCTTTGTATCAGCGGAGAATATTTGTCCATATCGTTGCAAAGCACACAAAAATCCTTGTATCTTGCCCCTGCCCGAACCTGCAGGGCGATATTTTTGGCGGTATCGGTAACTTCGTCAAGAGCCGTGCGATAAAAGTGCAGATGGATATTTTGGCATATGCCTGGATATTTTGGCGTGGGAAACGCATAAAAAGCATCCTGGATAAAATGAATTTCCGATGATTTTATGGTTTGTGAAAGCTCTGCGCGGGTAATACTGTAAGCGATGCCGTTTTTTTTAGCGAGTGCAAGAAGCTTTTGCTGTGTTTGGGCATGCAGCTCGTAGGCGCTTTTATCGGGAAAATCCTCCGCATGGCTCAAGGCGACTGTTACATTGCTGTGCAGCATCAGCGCACCGATAAAGCTGTACAGGCGTGAGGTAAATACATCGAATCCATCGATGAAAATTTCGCAGTTGTCCAAAGGGCGGTATTGAGTCAACAATTCCTGTGCCCTTTTCAGCCGGTCGGCGTTGTCGGTGTAGCCGGAATCCAGAATTTCACTGTATTTCTGATAGATGAGCGCAGTATCCATAAGCTTGTATTTTAAAATGGAAGCATCTAATTTTTCGGCGGTAGCAAGAAGATCTGCGGGGGAATAGCCGCAGTTTTCCAGGGTGGAGATCATCTTTAGGCAACGCTGGCAGAAGCCCTTGCGCTGAGAAGCACTTTTAAAAATTGTAAGAGCGGAATGTACCTGCTGGATGCAGGCGCGCATTACCATGGACTTACCGCAGTCGTCCAAAAAAATTTTTTTTCCTCCGCCGCAATATTGAATGATGTCTGCGGCCAGGCGGTTAAAGGAACAGACTTCCGCATCGATAAAGCCGTTGATATGCAGCTGCGCGCAGAGCCGCTGCTCAAAATTATATGTAGCGTGATCCGGTACGATCAGCACGGATTTTTGTTTGCCCGCGATTCTTTGACCGATGCGGTTGATCAGCTGCTGTGTTTTGCCGGAGGCGATACGGCCGGTTATAAGGGTAAGCACACGAAAACTCTCTCTTTCCTTGCCGAAATTTCTCTTTTATTATACTACAAAAAGCAAAAAAATTCAATAGGATTCCTCATACCTGTGTCGAAAAACGCGAGGGAGGCCTGAGAGATGCTTTTTATTTTGGAAAGAATTGATACCACTGCTGGTGCCCTTTGCGGTTATGTGTTTGACATATTCCATAATTTAGTATACAATGCACTATTGGAAATTTTATAAATAAAGCGAGGAAAAAACGTGGCATTGAATATTTGCCAGGAGGTAAGGCGCAGGCGAACTTTTGCGATTATTTCGCACCCGGACGCGGGAAAAACCACGCTTACCGAAAAATTACTGCTCTATGGTGGAGCAATCCATGCGGCCGGCTCGGTAAAGGCCAGAAAAGCGGAAAAGCACGCTGTGAGCGACTGGATGGAAATTGAAAAACAGCGCGGCATTTCCGTTACCAGCAGCGTGATGCTGTTTGATTATAACGGGTACCGCATCAATATTCTGGATACCCCGGGCCACCAGGACTTTTCAGAGGACACCTACCGTACTTTGGTGGCGGCCGACAGCGCCGTGATGCTGATTGACGCGGCTAAGGGCGTGGAGCAGCAGACGATTAAGCTCTTTCAGGTTTGTCGTAAACGGAATATCCCTATTTTTACGTTTGTTAATAAGCTGGATCGGGCGGGGAAAAATCCGTTTGATCTGATGGACGAAATTGAAACGGTGCTGGGGATCCGGGCCTGCCCGATGAACTGGCCCATCGGCACAGACGGAGATTTTAAGGGGGTGTACCAGCGTGAAAGCGGGACGATAGAGCTTTTCAGCGGCGGAAACCACGGCCAAAGCAAGGCGGATTCGCAAACCGGACGCGCGGATGACCCTGCGTTTTTGGAGCTTTTGGGGGAATATCATCATAAAAAACTGGTGGAGGATATCGAGCTTCTGGATGTGGCCGGCGATGAGTTCTCTCTGGATAAGGTGCTTTCGGGACAGCTGACGCCGATGTTTTTCGGCAGTGCGATGAACAATTTCGGCGTACAGCCATTTTTGGAAAAATTTTTGACGATTACCACGCCGCCCTCTGCGCGGGAGGCGGATGTCGGACTGATTTCACCCGAGGATGAAGATTTTACGGGCTTTATATTTAAAATACAGGCCAACATGAATCCGGCGCACCGCGACCGAATCGCCTTTATGCGCATTTGCTCGGGCCGGTTTGAAAAGGGAATGACCGTAAAGCTGGCGCGTACCGGCAAGGAGCTGAAGCTGGCGCAGCCCCAGCAGTTTATGGCGCAGGAGCGGGAAACGGCGGAAGAGGCTTTTGCCGGTGATATTATCGGTTTGTTTGATCCGGGAATATTTGCTTTGGGGGATACGGTATATACCGGGCGTAAGGCGGCTTTTGCCGGAATCCCGGTTTTTGCGCCGGAGCATTTTGCCCGCATCAAGCCTGTGGATACCATGAAGCGCAAGCAGTTTTTGAAGGGAATTACCCAGCTGGCGCAGGAGGGCGCGATTCAGATATTTAAAGATAATGCCTATGCGGCCGAGGAGATTATTGTGGGCGTAGTGGGCGTACTACAGTTTGAAGTATTGGAACATCGGCTAAAAACGGAATATAACGTGGAAATTTCCTCGCAACAGCTCAATTTCCGGTTTATTCGCTGGTTGCCGGAGGATACGAAGGCAGAGCAGCTGAAACTTTCCAGTTCAACCAAAATCGCCAAGGATTTAAAGGACAGACCGGTAGTTCTGTTTGAAAATGACTGGTCTATGCGCTGGGCGGAGGAGAATAACAAAGGTCTGGTGCTTTCAGATATCTCGGAGAGATAATCGTTTGACATTATTTTCAAGTTATAATAAAATAACATAGAATTTAATATAAATGCGTGCCTGCGTACGTTTGAAAATAGGGAGGATATAAGAATGAATAAAAAAACCATTAAGGACATTTCTGTAAGCGGAAAAAAAGTTCTGGTAAGAGTAGACTTTAACGTGCCGCTTGACGAAAACAAGAACATTACCGATGAAACCAGAATCAATGCCGCGCTGCCGACGATTCAGTATCTGCTGGAAAACGGAGCGGCGGTTATTCTTTGTTCGCACCTGGGCAGACCCAAGGGCGAATTTAATATGAAATATTCCCTGGCGCCCGTAGCGGATAGACTGAAAGAGCTCTTCCCGGGCAAGGTAACCTTTGCCGAGGATGTGATCGGTTCCAGCGCGCAGGCGGCTGTTGCCAATATAAAGAGCGGAGAGATCGTGCTGCTGGAGAACCTGCGCTTCCATGCCGAAGAGGAAAAGAATGACGCGGAGTTTGCCAAAAAGCTTGCAGCGTATGCCGATATCTATGTAAACGATGCCTTTGGCACTGCACACAGAGCGCACGCTTCCACCGCTGGCGTTGCTGATTATCTGCCCGCGGTTGCCGGCTTCCTGATCGGAAAAGAGCTGGATATCATGGGCAAGGCGTTGGAAAATCCCGAAAGACCGTTTGTTGCGATTTTAGGCGGCAAAAAGGTTTCGGACAAGATCGGCGTTATTAATAATCTGCTGGAAAAGGTGGATACCCTGATCATCGGCGGCGCTATGGCGTTTACGTTCTATAAGGCGATGGGTCTGGAGATCGGCAAGAGCCTTCTGGAGGAAGAAAAGGTGGAGCTTGCCAAAAGCTTGATGGAGAAGGCCAAGGAGAAAGGGGTAAAGCTGCTGCTGCCCGTGGATACGATCGTGGCGGACAAGTTTGGCGAGGATGCCAACACCAAAAATGTTCCCCGTGAGCAGATTCCTGCCGATTGGGAGGGACTGGATATCGGCGAAAAATCCCGTGAGCTGTTTGCTGAGGCGATTCAGGATGCTAAAACCGTAATCTGGAACGGCCCGATGGGCGTGTTTGAAATTGAAAAATTTGCCGGCGGTACCAAGGCGGTTGCGGCGGCGCTTGCAAAATGCCAGGGCACTACGATCATCGGCGGCGGCGATTCAGCGGCGGCGGTTGAGCAGCTGGGTTATGCGGATAAGATGTCTCATATCTCTACCGGCGGCGGTGCTTCTCTGGAATTCTTAGAGGGGCTTGAACTGCCCGGCGTAGCGGCGCTGAATGATAAATAGGGGAGGAGCTTGAAATGCGGAAACCGATTATAGCAGGAAACTGGAAAATGAATAATACGCCTTCGCAGGCAAAAGAGCTGATCGAGGCGATCAAACCCTTGGTAAAGGATGCAAAGTGCGATGTTGTGGTCTGCCCCACGTTTGTTTGCCTGGATGCGGCGTCCAAGGCTCTTGCGGGCAGCAATATCGGCCTGGGAGCGCAGAATGTGCATTTTGAGGAAAAAGGTGCCTTTACCGGAGAGATTTCAACGGGAATGCTCAAGGAACTACAGGTGGGGTATGTGGTTATTGGCCACAGTGAACGTCGTCAGTATTTCGGTGAAACCGATGAAGTTGTTGCCAAGCGTTCTCTGGCGGCAATTTCGGCGGGAATTACACCGATTATCTGTGTGGGCGAAACCCTGGAACAGCGGGAAAACGGTACGACGTTCGACGTGGTAAAAACGCAGACTGAGGCCGCGCTGGATTTAATGAGCGCTTCGCAGGCGGCGGCAAGCGTAATTGCCTATGAGCCGGTTTGGGCGATTGGTACGGGACTGACTGCTACCAAGGAACAGGCTGAAGAGGTCATTGCTTATATCCGCGGCGTTGTCGCTAAAAAATTCGACCAGACGACGGCAGATGCCCTGCGGATTCAGTACGGCGGATCGATGAATGCTAAAAATGCGGCGGAGCTAATGGCTATGCCGAATATCGACGGCGGCCTGATCGGCGGCGCATCGCTGAAGGCACCGGATTTTGCTGCCATCGTTGAGGCGGCATCTAAGGAAGCGTAAAAATTTCATCGGCAGAATTTTCTGCCGATTTTTTTTAGAGGGGAAACGAATATGAAAAAGACATACGGAATGATCATTATGGACGGCTTTGGCCTGAATCCTGATAGAAAAGGAAATGCTATTGCTGCGGCGAAAACACCAAATATTGACCGGCTGATGAAGGAATACAGCTGGACAAAAATCGGTGCCAGCGGAATGGACGTGGGCCTTCCTGACGGACAGATGGGAAACAGTGAAGTAGGGCATACCAATATCGGCGCCGGCAGGATCGTGTATCAGGAGCTGACGCGGATTACCAAGGCAATTGCCGCCGGTGATTTTTTTGAAAATGAAGCGCTTTGCAGTGCCATGGAGAATTGCAGGGAAAACGGAAGCAGCCTGCATCTTTTAGGGCTTTTATCCGACGGCGGCGTACACAGCCACATAGAACATATGTATGCGCTGGCGGAAATGGCAAAAAGAAAGGGTGTTCAGAAAGTATGGATTCACTGCCTTCTGGACGGACGCGACGTTCCGCCGGCATCCGCCGCTGATTTTATTGAGGCGGCGCAGCAGCGTCTTGCACAGATCGGTGTGGGGAAGATTGCAACGGTCATGGGACGCTTTTATGGTATGGACCGGGATAACCGCTGGGACCGTGTGGAAAAGGCATACAACGCTCTTGTTTTGGGCGAAGGTGTTGTATGCGGAGAACCCGCGGCGGCAGTCAGGGAGTCTTATAACCAGATTGACGGTGACGGCAAGCACCTGACAGATGAATTCGTGTTACCTACCGTAGTGCGGGGAACGGAACGGATCCAAGATGGCGATAGCGTGATTTTCTTTAATTTCCGACCGGACAGAGCACGGGAGATTACCCGCACCTTTGTAGATGAGACTTTTACCGGTTTTGTGCGCAGGGGCGGAAAAAAGAACGTCTTTTATGTTTGTATGACGCAGTATGACGCTTCGATGCCCAATGTGGAAATAGCCTTTAAACCGCAGACTTTGGAAAATACCTTAGGTGAGTTTTTAGCTAAGAAAGGGAAAACTCAGCTTAGAATAGCTGAAACGGAAAAATATGCGCATGTAACGTTTTTCTTTAACGGCGGCCGGGAGGTTATGTTTGAAGGGGAGGACAGGATCCTGGTCAACTCTCCCAAGGTTTCTACTTATGATCTGAAGCCGGAAATGAGCGCCTGCGAGGTCTGCGATAAGGCTGTAGAGGCGATTCAGAGCGGGAAATATGATGTGATTATCCTCAATTTTGCCAACTGCGATATGGTGGGGCATACCGGTGTGTTTGATGCTGCTGTAAAGGCGGTGGAAACAGTGGATGCATGTGTGGGAAAGGTAGTGAACGCGATTCTTTCCACCGGCGGCAAAGCGATTATCACCGCTGATCATGGCAATGCTGACCGGATGATTGATTCTGATGGTATCCAGCCGTTTACGGCGCATACGACCAATCCCGTACCGTTTATTCTGGTTGATCCGGAAAATAAAAAAGTACCTTTGTCAAGCAGCGGACGCCTGGCGGATCTTTCCCCTACTTTGCTAAAACTGATGGGAATGGAGAAGCCGGCGGAGATGACGGGACAAAGTATTGTTTAATTTTCGCCAAAATAACGCCACGGTATATTCCTGGCGTTATTTTTATATTTGCAGTTGACAAAAAAACGTTTATGATATAATATAGTATTGATAACCAGATAGTATGTTTTTTAAAATACAAATAACATATTTTGTAATAAAATAGAAGGAGGATGGTAAATATGCTAAAAATACTATGTGATGTGTGCGGGGATTTAACAATTGCGTATTGTAAGGAACATGATATCACGGTGATGCCTATGTCCTTTACACTTGGCGGACAGGAGCAGGCCTATACTTTAGAGGGGTTTAGTGCTAAAAATTTTTATGATGCCATGCGGGCAGGCGCTTCCAGCGGAACGAGCCAGCTGAATACGCAGAGTTTTATTGAATTTTTTGATCCGATTCTTGCCGGTGGAGATGATATTATATTTGTTTGTCTTTCTTCGGGACTGAGCGGAAGCTATGCTAATTCTGCGGCGGCTGTGGAGCAGCTGAAAGAAAAATATCCGGAGCGTAAAATTGCTTCGATCGATTCCTTAGGAGCTTCTATGGGAGAGGGGCTTCTGACCGCGGCGTTAGCACACCGGCGTGATGA
>CAJMLN010000050.1 GCA_905214315.1 uncultured bacterium
GATATCGAATACAAAGGCGCTGTTAGGAAAATTATCTAAGCAGAACCACCAGTTGTGATCTCCGTCAAACTGTTCATCTACCACTTCAAAAGGCTCGGAAACATAATACAACCACTCCTCGCCGGTATTTTCGGAACTGCCGGAAAGATAAGCATAATAATTGCCCCCCGTTTTAGGCTGAATATCCGGATAAAATTCATCGGGATCCGGATAAACGTCTGCTTCCAGGCCGCGGATAAGAAATTGATTCTTTAAAGTATGCTTTACATCAATGCGGTACCAGAAAGAAATAATATAGCTGCCCGCACCGGCTTCTTTTAAAAACGGATAGATATTGATGGAGGGAGAATACCAGGATTTATCCGCAGACATGGAAAGGTAATTATTTCCCGTATGACCGCCGTCGGTTTTAATAGAAATACCGCTGAAATTTGCGTCGCTTTTTGCGGAATCACCTTTGGAATCCACTAATTTATACCATTTAGTTTGTTTTACATCGGTAACGCCCTCAAAGCCTGCGTTTACAGCGTCAACCTTATTAACGTCACTGGATTCATCCGGCTCAGCAAATGCTGTAATGGATGCAATTGCAAAGGAGGAAACCAGCAATATGACAGTAAGCAGTAGTGAGAGATATTTTTTCATAAAAACCTCCATAAAAATTTACTATTCGTATTATAGCATATTTATCATGGAGTTGTAAATACCTAAAATTAGTATTAAAACAGAAAAAAATCAATATATTTAAAAAAGGAGGGGATTTTATGAAAAGAATTATAAGTTTTGTTTTATTGTGTACGCTGTTTGTTTTTGCTGGCTGCGGGGAAGCACAGGATCCGGCGGAAAACAATGCTTCGGTTGGCTTCCAGGTGCTTGATGGTGTAAGCGGTATGCCGGTAGAGGGGGTTCGCATAGTTTTGCCGGAATATAAAAAAGAGCTGACTACCGGCAGTGATGGGAAAACCACGATGGCAGAGATCGCCGTTCTTTATGATACGCATTTTGCGGATATTCATTTACAGGAATACGGTACTTTTACTGTACTGGCTTACAAGGAAGGATATAGTGATTATGCGTTGTTTTTTGCACAAATTCGTGAGAATCAGCAGCGCAGCATAAAAATATATATGTTTATGAAGGATACGCCGATGTCTAATGGGGCTCCGCTGGCAACAGTGGAAAGTCCGGAAAAGGAATGGGTACAGGAATTGGTTGACCAATATCGATAAGATAATGAAAATATACATAAAACAGAATAAATATTCACAAAGTTTACAAATGAATTATTAAAAAATACTTGACAGCCCTTTTTTTGCAGGATTCATTGCAGAAAAAAATCTTATCCACAGCTGTGGATAAGTTGTACGATATTTGTGGATAAATACAGATATCCCTTCAGCAGGGGGGAATAATTGTGGATAACTTTTTAACAAAAAAATGATTTATCCACAGGAGAATAAAAAAACCCCCTAAATTCAGGTATTTGACGGTGGATTGTGATGTGTATTGTTTTTTGAACGACATGCGGTAAAAAAGATTGTTTTTGCATTAAAAAAGGAAAAACCTTGCTAAAAAAATATGCATTCTTTATACAATGCATGAATAAATAATGGATTCATCTACAATTATTGGATGATAAAAAGAAGTGATTTAAAAAGGATGATACTATGTTTGAACGGATTATGCAGGTAGTTTGTGCTGTACTGCTGGTAGGTGTGATATTAACGTCACCTATCAGTGCGCAAAAAAGCAGCTACAGTGAATGTTTGGCGGATTATCCGCTGCTTAATTTCGTGATCGTGCTTGATGCCGGACATGGCGGTGAAGATGGCGGAGCTATCGGCATCCATACATTGGTTCGGGAAAAAGATATTAACCTATCAATTGTACAGAAGCTTGGGCGGCTGTTTGAAAGTGCAGGAGCGACGGTCGTGCTTACCCGTAACAATGAGGATTCACTGTGTACGGGGAAATACAGTAAAATGGAAGATATGCAGGCGCGTGCGGCTGTGATTGAAGCGGCTAATCCCTATGTGGTGATCAGCGTGCATTGCAATAGCTTTCCGCAAAGTAAGAATGTAAAAGGGGCACAGATGTTTTATTATCCCGGCTCCGAAACAGGGGAACGGCTGGCGGAATGTATTCAGAACAGCCTGAGGAAGCATGTGGATACTTCCAATAAGCGTATGGTGAAGAATGAGGATTTTTATATGCTTCGGCACGGAAACTCTACAAATGTGATGATTGAGTGCGGTTTTCTTTCTTCTCCTGAGGAAGAAAAGCTGCTTTGTGACGAGGCGTATCAGGATATGCTGGCATATGCCGTGTTTGACGGAACCTGCGCGTATATGGCCGATATTCTTACGCCCCAGAACCATTAAGACGGTTTGCAAAAAAACTTAAAGTGTATTATAATCTCCTTATACCCATATAAGGAGATATTTTTTATGCGTGAAATCAGCTGTGAAACCATAAAAAATGCGGTTTACAGGCTTTGCGGTCAGGCGTGCGTTCATATGCCGGAAGAAACTCTGGACCTGCTGCGCACCGCTGCCGCAAGGGAAGAATCGGATTACGGAAAAGAAAATTTGAAAATGGCGCTGGAAAACGCCCGTATTGCGGCGCAGGAGAAGATGCCGATTTGCCAGGATACGGGAATGGTAACGGTGTTTGCTGAAATCGGCCAGGAGGTACATCTTTCCGGCGGCGATTTTTATCAGAGTATTCATCAGGGAGTGCGCGAGGCCTATGTGCCGTTTCGCAAGAGCGTGCTTTCGCCGCTGGAGAGAAAGAATACGGGAGATAATACGCCGGCAGTGGTGCACGTTTCGCTGGTGCCGGGAGATAGAATTAAGCTGATGGTTACCCCTAAGGGATTTGGCAGTGAAAATATGAGCGCGCTCAAAATGCTGAAGCCCTCTCAGGGAATCGAGGGGGTCAAGCAGTTTATTGTCGATACGGTTTCGGCGGCCGGAGCCAATCCCTGTCCTCCGGTAATTGTCGGCGTAGGAATCGGCGGAACGATGGAGAAAGCGGCGCTTATGGCGAAGCATGCGCTGGTGGTTTCCAGGCCTGCCGCAGATGCGGCGTTGGCGCAGCTGGAGCAGGAGCTGCTAAAACAAATAAATGATCTGGGAATCGGTCCGCAGGGAATGGGAGGGCGGAGCACGGCGCTGGCTGTTTTTATTGAAACGTATCCTACGCATATTGCGGGGCTGCCGGTAGCGGTAAATATTCAGTGCCATTGCGCACGGCATTGTGAGGTGGTGTTATGAGGGAACTGATATTTCCCCTTAGTGATAAAAGTATACTGAAAGATCTTCGGACGGGGGATAAGGTGCTGGTAAGCGGTACGATATATACCGGAAGAGATGCGGCGCATAAGCGGCTGCAGGATATGCTGGCCCGCGGAGAAAGCCTTCCGCTTGCGCTGGAAAATCAGGCGGTTTATTATACGGGGCCCTGTCCTGCGCCTGAGGGACGGCCGATTGGTTCCTGCGGACCTACGACCAGCGGCCGGATGGATGCGTACGCGCCGCAGCTGCTGGATCTGGGGCAGGCGGCGATGATAGGCAAGGGAGAACGAAGCCGGGAGGTGGCCGATGCCTGCAGGAGAAACGGCGCCGTATATCTGGCTGCCGCCGGAGGCGCGGGCGCGCTGCTGGCAAAGTGTGTTGTTTCCTGCAATGTAGTGGCCTTTCCGGAATTGCTTTCTGAAGCGATTCATTGTCTTACAGTACGGCAGATGCCCCTGATTGTAGCCATTGATACGGAGGGCAACGATCTGTTTCAAATAGGACGGGAGCAGTATCAAAAGAGACCTTGAATGCGCGTAAAAAACTGCCTGCCGGGACAGCAGCCCCGGCAGGCAGTTTTTTATACTTTGGTTTTGTACAGATCCTTTAATTTCATTCGTTTTCCGTAATGCAGTACGGACGCCGTATAAATACGTATGGACACTGCGGCGATCAGGAGGATAGAGAGAATCAGCAGCGCAATAGAGATCACAAGATCTGCCGTTGCCACAGTGCCGTTTAAAAGCTTAAAGGGCATAATAAATGGCGAACAGAAGGGAATATACATCGCAGCTTTCTGCAGCATTCCTTCTCCTGAGGTTGTGATGGCGGAAAAATATGCAAGATAAAAAGAGATGAGCGAAATCATCATTACCGGCATCATGGCGGAGTTTAGATCTTCAATTTTGCTTACCGAAGCGCCGCAGACCGCATTCATTACCGCGTAGAGACTGTATCCCAGAATAAAGTAAAGCGCGATCAGCAGTGCGGATTCTGCGGTGAAGGCGGAAAGAGACAGCTCCATACCCATCAGGGTAAAGCCCTCGGGAATAAGGAGGTTATAACATAGTACGCCAAAGAGCAGGACGCCGGTAAACTGTGCCAAACCCAAAAAACCCATGGCCAGACATTTGCCGATCAGAATACGGGAGGGCTTGGCCGAGACGATCAGCGTTTCCATTACACGGGAGGTCTTTTCCGTAGCGACGGACATGGAAACACCGTAGCCGTAAAAATAGATAGCGAAAAAGATCAGCATCGTCAGAAGAATTCCGATTGCGTAGCCGCTTACATTCATAGAACCCATATAGGTAACGGAAAACGGCAGGGAGGATTGTGCAAAAGCAATGGTGTCACTGCTGATTCCCTGCTTGGTAAGGGTGTTGGCAATATACAGGTCGCTTAGAGCCTGCGCGGCCGTCTGCGCGTTGATTCCCGACATAAAGTCCTTACAGGTTATTGTAAGGGCAGGCAGACCGTTTTCACCGGGGATGACGGATATTAAAGAAAGCGTTTCATCTTCTTTAATAAGGGTGCTGTATGTTTCGATTTCGGCTGCGGAAATGGCCTCAAAACGGGTGTCGGGAAAATACAGGCTCAGCGTTTGACAGGCGTTTTCGATCAAAGTATCATCGTCGGCATAATAGCAGGTATAAATACGCTGGGTGTCCTGCGGAGGCAGCGAAATGCCGTCTTCACCGGGTTCCTCCGTGCTGCTGAAATTGCCGATGACCCTGGGCAGGGCACAGAGCACTAAGATGACCAGCAGCATAATGATGCTGGAAATAAGAAAGGATTTCTTTTTTGCCGCATCGCGCAGGGTGAACCAAAAAACTGTAAAAATCTGTTTCATGCTTTTTCACCTACTTTTTCAATAAATATTTCATTCAGCGAAGGCTCGGCAATTTCAAATTTTACCGGGTACAGTCCAGCGGCGATCAGGGAATTTAAAAAGGTGTTTGCCATGGCGTCACCGGTAATTTTAAATTCTGATTCATCGGCTGCTTTGCGGAGTAATGCGAGACCTGCTTTTTCTGCCAGTGCCGAGATATCGGCGGAAATTTTGATTTTTAGGTTGGTGTGGCCATACGAGGCTTTGATTTGCTGTAGGTTTCCGTTCAGAACGGTTTTTCCGTGGTCAAGAATGAGCAGATCGCGGCAGTATTCTTCCACGGTAGACATTTGATGGCTGCTCATTACAATATATTTTCCCTGTTTTGTTAACTCTTCTATGAGTTCGCGCAGCATTTCGGCATTGACCGGATCAAGCCCGGAGAACGGCTCGTCAAGAAAGATCAGCTGCGGATCGTGAATGAGGGTAGCGATCAGCTGAATTTTTTGCTGATTGCCCTTGGAGAGTTTTTCTGCCGGCATATCCTTATATTCAGTGACCTCCAGCCGCTGCATCAAAGAAAGGGCGGAGGTTCTTGCGTCGTTTTTGTTCATTCCCCGCAGCATACCGAAATAAATGAGCTGATCCAGCACTTTGTTTTTCATATAAATACCGCGTTCTTCCGGCATGTAGCCAAAACCGAGCGTTTCTCTGGTGATGGGGCGGCCGTTCCACAGGGCGCATCCGCTGTCGGGCTTTAAAATTCCCAGAATCATTCGGATCGTAGTGGTCTTTCCGGCGCCGTTTGTACCGATTAAACCGAAGACCCCGGGATCCGGCATGTGAAAGCTGACATTATCCACGGCAACTTTTGTACCGAAGGTACGCCGCAGATTTTCAACGTTGAGGCTCAAAGCGATCATCTCTTTTCTTTTTTTTATAGTATAGCATGAAAAAGTAAGAAGGTCAACTCAATTGAGGTAATTTTTTTAACTCAAAAAGGTTAAAATAATAAAAAACAGCGGAAAAGAGATGAACAAAAGTGACGATAGGCTGTGCCGTAAAGGAACGGATATTAGAGTTGTGCCGCCAGAGAAATATCACGGTTAATAAGCTTGCGACAAGCAGCGGGGTTACACAGTCTACGCTCAACAATATTATCAGCGGAAGAAATAACAGCACCACTGTGGCTACTGTAAAAAAACTTTGCGATGGATTAGAGATTACGATCATTGATTTTTTTGATGCCGAGGTGTTCCGGCAGCTTGAACAAGAGATTCGCTGAAAGCAGTCAAGTGTATTTTTGCAGTATTTTATATATACAATTGTATAAGTTTGCTGAAAAAGAAAAATTTTTTGTTTTATTGATGCATCGGAATATTTTTCCGATGTATTTTCTTGTTATACTGTACATAAGCGTGTTTTTTTGTTATAATATCAAATAATCTTTTAAGAATGGGAGAGTGATAGAGGATAGAAGATTTTATTTTTTCTGTAGTGCAGCAGAAATTTCAAAAGGATCGGAATACGGTACGTCAATTGAATCCATTGGTTCTGGCGTCAATAGGGGATGCGGTTTACAGCTTATATATGCGCGCGTATTTGGTGGCTAAACAGGATCTGAATGCACGTTCTCTGCATAGCGCTGCCGCAAAGCTGGTTTGCGCCGCTGCGCAGAAGGAGGCATATTATAAAATTGAGTCTATGCTTTCAGAAGAAGAACGCTACATTGCCAGACGGGGCCGAAACGCGCACCCTGGGACAGTTCCTAAAAATGCAAATATAATGGATTATCGGACAGCTACGGCTTTGGAAGCAGTTTTTGGATATTTGTTCTTGCTGCGGGAAGCGGAGCGAATCGACCGATTAATTCAAAAAATATGGGAGGAACAGCATGAGACAGTTTGAGGAAAAGAGAGGCTTGAAAAACGGCCGGAAGAAGAAAGACGGTTCCTTTGGTGGATGGGAGAACGCTGCGTCCAAAAAAAGTATGGATTTTAAAAAGACGGCGGAAAATTTTGAGCCTAAAGGAACACCGGAAGCTGCGGAAAATATCTTGGAGGGGCGAAACCCGATTCGCGAAGCGCTTAAAGCCGGACGGACGATCGAAAGGCTGTTGGTTGCTAAGGGGGAAATTCAGGGGCCGGTAAAGGAAATTGTTTATGATGCGCGTGTCAGTGGTGCTGTCATCCAGGAAGTAGAACGGGTTCGCTTGGACAGGCTTTCTGTTACCGGGGCACATCAGGGATTGCTTGCTTATGTGGCGGTGAAAGAATATTCTTCGGTAGAGGATATTCTTCTTTATGCAAAAAAAAGAGAAGAACAGCCTTTGCTTGTTCTTCTTGATGGAATTTGTGATCCGCAGAATTTGGGGGCAATCATCAGAACAGCAGAGTGCGCGGGAGCGCATGGCATTATTATTCCCCAGCGGAGAGCAGTCGGTTTGACGCCGGTGGTGGCAAAATGCTCTGCGGGAGCTGTGGAATATATGCGTATTGCCCGGGTGACGAATATTTCGCAGACAATAGAAAAGCTTAAAAAAGAAGGGCTGTGGGTCTATGGCGCCTCGATGGAGGGAAAGCGGTATTCTCATGTGGATATGACGGGGCCGGCGGCGCTGGTAATCGGTGCCGAAGGCGAGGGGATATCTCCTTTGGTAAAACGGAATTGTGATTGCTTGGTATCTTTGCCGCAAAGCGGACATATCGAATCGCTGAACGCATCGGTTGCGGCAGGAATTTTAATTTATGATTGCCTGCGCCAGCGTGCGGAGAAGCAGTGAGGAGCGGCATTAGAGACGAGAGACTTGTTCTGCTTGCGCAGCGGGGGGATACAAAGGCACTGGAGGATATTTTAAAAAAGTATAAGGGTCTGGTATGTGTAAAATGCCGTAGCTTTTATATTGTAGGTGCTTCCTATGAGGATCTCGTTCAGGAGGGAATGATCGGCCTGCTGCGGGCCGTTATGGATTTTGATGCTGGTAAAAACGATAGCTTTTCGGCTTTTGCTTCTCTTTGCATTCGCAGGCAGCTGATATCAGCGCTGAAATCAGCTAATACAAAAAAGAATATTCCTTTGAACACGTATATTTCATTGAACAATCCGGTAAAGGATGATAAGGAAGGACGTACACTGGGGGAAATATTGCAGGTTAAAGGCGTTAATCCGGAAGAGATTTTTATTATGGAGGAAAGTGAAAAAAGTATTTGGAAACGCTTAGATGCGTCTCTTTCTAATTTTGAAAAGCAGGTTCTGTCAGAATATCTGCAAAATCGAACGTATGAGGAAATCGCACAAACGCTTTCCACTACCAAGAAAAGCGTGGATAATGCAGTACAGCGTATTAAACAAAAATTGCACAGAATGAAACAATAAGAATTGAAGATCCCGGTTTTTGTCTGGGATTTTTAATTTTGTGATTTTGAAAAAAACGAATTATTGTCCGGCATTATGTTTTTTGCAGATGGTATTGTAAATTAATAACCCGGTAATGCTGAGTACGCCTGTAATGCCGAAAACAATTAGCGCGAAGATATAATTCTGTGTTCCCACAGCGTCACCGCTTATAATGGAGGTAAGAACCGAGGGAATACGGGCTATTGTGCTTAACAAAAGCCATGGCCCAAGCTTGATGGGGGTAAGTCCTGCCACATAGGAAAGCAGATCTTTTGGCGTTCCGGGAATAAAAAAAACAATAAAAGTTATAAAATACATGCGCTGTTTATTGTGTAAAAATTTTAAAGAACGAATTTTATCCATAGAAAAAAACAATTCTACTAATTTTACACCGAATTTTTTAGTCAGGGTAAAAACTAAAAGACTGCCGATTATGATTCCCGCCATGCACAGCAATGTTCCCTCGATTGCACCGAAAGCGTATCCAGCCAGCAACTCAAAAGGCTCACCCGGAATAAAAGCGAAGATGATTTGAAAAACTAAAATACCGATAAAGGCAAGGTACCCCCAAACGCCCAGGGAATCCACCCAAATGCGAAAACGTTCCGGATCTTTTGCAAATTTTACAAGTGGGATTCCCACTATAATACATACCAGAACTAAGAATACAACAATCGCTATGGTAATGGAAAGGCCGACTTTTTTTTTGTTCTGATCAGTAATTCGAAATTTTTTCATAATCCACATTCCTAAATCGTATGATAAAAGATGAGAAGATATAACAAATAGGCCGGGAGTTTAGTTTTTTATACCCGGCCAAGTATGCAGGTCAATGATCCTCTGATTCTCGCTTCCGCGAAAGAGCAGCTCTAAATTACGCTGCTGCTCTATATACGGGCCGTCGACCAGTGTGTCGCAGAGTTGTAGAAGTTCTTTGATAAACGGATCCTGAGCGGCTTTTTCTAAAAGCTGTTCTATAGTATACCCGGAATAAATATAAATATTTAACCTCAATATTTTAATTGCATGGGCAAGCTCGCAAAGCGCTTCTGCCTGACAAAACGGCTCTCCGCCGGAAAAAGTAACGCCTGAGAGTAAAGGGTTTTCTTTTATAGCCGAAAATAGTTCATCGGTTGTTTTTTTGTAGCCTGTACCGAATGCATGGGATTGTGGATTGTGACAACCGGGACAATGATGCGGACAGCCCTGTACAAAGATGCTGTAGCGCAGGCCAGGGCCATCAACGATAGATTCAGGCGCTTCGCCATAAAGATCAAGGGTTAACGCCATGTTTAACGCGGTCTCTTTCTTCAGCACGCTTTGCATTATTAAAGCGATCGGTGGTACCTACCAGATAGCCGGTGATCCGGCGGATCCGCTCAAATTTAATACCTTCTCCTACTTTTTGATTTTTTACTGTCATGATTATTTCCTCCTTATTAATCACATCCGCATATGCGAGGCATAGTTGGATAATTTTTTCTTAATTCTTTTAATTTTTCTATACTTACGGCTTCGCCTTCACGTCGTCCACAGCGGGGGCAGACCTCGTCAATTACACCGGTATAGCCGCATACAGGATCTCGGTCTACCGGATGGTTTACCGAGCCGTAGCCAATGCCACATTCTTTCATATAACGGATAATCGATTCAAAAGCCTCTAAATTTTTGCAGGTATCACCGTCGAGTTCCACATAACTGATATGACCGGCATTGGTAAGCTCATGATATGGTGCTTCCAATTTGATCTTTTTAAATGCCGGAATATGGTAGTATACGGGAATATGGAAGGAATTTGTATAATATTCCCGATCGGTAATACCCGGAATGACACCGAATTTCTTTTTATCAAGGTTGATAAAGCGTCCGCTCAGCCCTTCGGCGGGCGTTGCTAACAGCGTAAAATTCAGCCCGGTTTCCTTGGAGCGCATATCCATCATGTTGCGCATATGGCCGATGATTTTTAGGCCCAACTGTTGGCTTGCTTCGCTTTCGCCGTGATGGAAGCCTGTTAAGGCTTTTAAGGTTTCGGCCAGGCCGATAAAGCCCATGCTTAACGTGCCATGTTTTAATACCTCGGAGATATCGTCATCTGGACCGAGAGAATCGGAATCGAGCCATACACCTTGTCCCATCAAAAAGGGATAGTTAATTACTTTACGCGCGCACTGAATTTTAAAGCGGTGAAGCAATTGACGGCAAACCAGGTCGATACGTTCATCCAGCAGAGAGAAGAAAGTATCCAGATTTCCGTTGGATAGGAGGGCAATGCGGGGTAGATTGATAGAGGTAAAGCTTAAATTGCCTCTTCCGCAGGTAACCTCGCGGGAGGGATCATATACATTGCCGATTACGCGGGTACGGCAGCCCATATAGGCGATTTCAGTATTATAATCACCGGGCTTATAATATTTCAGATTAAACGGTGCATCAATAAAACTAAAATTGGGAAACAGACGTTTAGCGCTTGTTTTAATGGCCAGCTGGAAAAGGTCATAGTTCGGTTCACCCGGATTAAAGTTGATGCCTTCCTTTACTTTGAAAATCTGTACCGGAAAGATCGGAGTTTCGCCGTTTCCTAAACCAGCGTCGGTGGCCAGCAAAAGATTTTTCATAACCATACGCGCTTCGGGTGAGATATCGGTACCATAGTTAATGGAACTGAACGGTACCTGCGCGCCTGCACGTGAATTCATGGTATTTAGATTATGGATGAATGCTTCCATGGCCTGATACGTTTCTTTATCCGTACGGTCGGCGGCACTGGAAAATGCAAACGTATCGGCTTTAGTAAAATCAAATTTTTGTCCGGTTTTCTCCGCCCAGCCGAACAGAGCGCTGTGAAAAGCAGTCTGATTCGAAAGAGAAGGAAGGACATTGACAGCTTCTTTAATTTTTTTGATGAGTGTTTCAGCTTCTTCGGCAGAGAGCTCAAAAGCAATTACCGCATATTCTTCCAAAGCATGAAAATAATTCTTTATAAAAGATTTTGCTACGCCCTTTGCCATGGCGTAATCAAAGTTGGGCACACTTTGACCGCCGTGCATTTCATTTTGATTGGCTTGTATGGCAATGCAGGCCAAAGAGGCATAGCTTAAAATGCTGTTGGGCTCCCGCAGATAGCCGTGACCGGTAGAAAAACCGTTTTTAAATAGTTTTAGCAAATCAATTTGGCAGCAGGTTTCGGTCAGCATATAAAAATCTTTGTCATGAATATGGATATCCCCATTAATATGCGCAGCGGCAATATCTTTGGGCAGGATATAGTTATCTACAAAATATTTTGCGCCTTCAGAGCCGTATTTCAGCATTGTACCCATGGCCGAATCTGCGTCAATATTCGCATTTTCACGTTTGATATCCGCATCCTTCGCATCAGAAAAGGTAAGTTCGTCATATATTTTCATCAAATCAGACTCTGTTTGCCGGATTTTTGTA
>CAJMLN010000051.1 GCA_905214315.1 uncultured bacterium
TTTGGGCAGAGGCTTTATCGGATATTGCAACCCATGCACCCGAGCGCATACCTATTGCTCCTCTGCCGGTGGCTATGAGAAGGCCTGTAGCAGTGGGCTGTTGCTTAAAATAACCGTTGCAAAGGTTAAGTATGTATTCCTTGTCCGGCTCTGAGGCTTGAACATATTCCTTATTCGTGCCTAATGGGTGGTGCATTTCTTCTGTGAGGTATTCAAGTGATATTTTTCTTTTATATTTCCGGCTCCAGCCCCTCAATGCGTTATACTTAGCGTTGCGGATAGCGACAACGCAAAAAGGCATGGAACGTGTACTCGACATACCCTTTGTATTCTTCAGTACAAGGGGCATAGCACTCTTTTCTCCACAAAGGAGACTCGCTTTTGATTGCCTTTTTGCAAAGGCCGGCGGGGCTGTCAACGGCGGCGCAGGCGTGCCGTTTATCTTGAGCGCTTGCTGGCTCGGCTAACTTTGCTATTTTTGCGGCCAATAATTAAAACCCACTTTTGATTAAAACAAATTTCATTGTTCTCCATGTATGGGGAAAAACCGGTTTTCTCTTTGCCGCTCATATCATTTTTCATGCGTTCTGTAATTTCAGTTTGTGTATGTTCTGGTGTTTTTGTAAGTGCAAGCCAATTTTTCAGTTTCTGCTTCATCTCGGCTTTTTCGCATTTTTCTATGGAAAAACTGTGTGCGGCAAATAGATTCAGCATTTCATTCATACTCATGTTTTTTACATGAGAGGGGTCACGCAAGGTTTCAATTTTATCTTCTGTATTTCGTAATTCTTCATCAGTAGCTTCCATATCAATCAGAACCAATTTACCACCGGGACGTAAGACCCTTGACATTTCAGAAAAAACGGTATTCGTATCTGTAAAATGGTGGAATGCAAGACGTGAAAACACAATATCAAAATTTTCATTTAGGAAAGGTAATTCTTCCGCATAGCCTTTTATGAAAATCATGTTATTCATACAACTACTGTCTGCTTTCTCTTTTCCAACAGTCAGCATGGGAAGTGTTGCGTCCAGACATACAATCGTGTGTGCAAACGGGGCAAAGGAACGGCCGCAAGCACAGGTTCCGGCGGCAATCTCTAAAATAATATCCTGCTTGTTCGGCGCAACACAGGATAATGTATTATTCAAATACTCCTCTTTTGTAAAATTTAGTTCTGCACTTTCAAAATTTTCTGCCTGTATTTCAAAAGAATGATTGATGTCGGTAAAATTAATTGGTTTCATTACGTCCTCCTTTACGGGGCTGTACTATGCTTGGGAATAAAATACTCCTGTTTTAAAGCCCCCTCCAACTTGAGTAGTTCAATTTTTTTCTTTATACCACCGGCATACCCGGTCAAGCTTCCATTTGTCCCTACCACCCGATGACAGGGGACAATAATGGAAATCTCATTACGGGCGACAGCCCCGCCTACCGCCTGTGCCGACATACGCTTTAATCCTCGTTTGGCGGCAAGTTGTTTTGCGATTTCACCGTAGGTCATAGTCTGCCCGTATGGTATGGAATAGAGGATTTCCCATACCTCATTTTGAAAATCAGTGCCGATAAAGTGGAGCGGCACCTTACAGTCCGGCTCCCTTCCAGAGAAATAGATATCAAGCCACGTTTTCGCCTGTTCAAACACGGGAAGTTCTTTTTCCTCATGTTCCTTTTTCAGATAAAGGGCAAAATATTTTTGACCTTCAAACCATAGTCCTGTTAAGCCGATTTCATCTGCGGCCAGCAGGATTTCTCCCATCGGAGATTGATAGTGACTGATGTACTGCATATTATTCCTCCACCTCAAAATATCGGTTAGAGTCCTGCGGGGCCTGTGTACGGTCTGTGTCCGTATAAGAACGGATTTCAGAGCAGACGGTAATTTTATAGCTTTCAAACAGCTTTTCCCGTCCCTCTTTCTGGCTCATACGGTGCTGCACAACATTCCGCCAACGCTCTACGGCAGCTTCGTCTGTCCATACATTTATGGACAGCAATTTTTTCTCCTCATTTAAGCTGGAAAAGCGTTCTGCCCGGAGAAAGCCTTCAAAACCGGCTAACAGCGGTTTTAGCATGGCTACAAGGTCAAGATATTTTTTCATTCCAGCTTTGGTCGGTTTTATTTCAAATAAGACAATGATATTTTCCACTTTCATTTCCTCCTTATGTTCAGATGTTTTCTGGTTTACATAGTTTACATGGCCGGTAGCCATTTTTTAACGCTTCTTCTAAAGTATCAAAAAACACCATGTTTTTTTCTAAAGGTATTCGGGAATAACAGGACGGCAGGCAAACGATTTTTGTGGATTTTACCGCAACAAAAAATTTACCGTCATATCTTTTGTCCCGATTTTTGACTGCGCTTATTTGTTTTGTTCGTTCCATGATTTACTCCTTTCTTGGGCGCATAATCTTTCATATCGGCATTCCCCGCGACAGCCCATAAATACAAACTGGCAATACTGCAATAGGGGCTAAAACGCCTGCGGTATTTTTCAAAGAGTCTACGGTCTATTTTTCTATGATGATAGACCATGCGCAAGCCACGCTGGATTGCCAAATCATCAAAGCTGAAGATATTCGGACGCTGTAAACAAAAAAGCAGAATCATTTCCGCTGTCCATACACCAATACCTTTTAGAGAGGTCAGCATTTTAATCGCTTCACTATCCGGCAATCGGGAAATTTCCTCCAAATCAAACGCTTCGCTTTGTACTTTTTCCGCAAAATCTTTGATATATTCTGCCTTACGAAACGTCATGCCGAAAGACTGTAACTCTGGAATTTCAGCTGCCAGTATGCTTTCTGCGGTTATTTCTTCAAATTGTTCTTTCATGCGCCACCAGATTGTTGCCTGTGCTTTTGTTGATATTTGCTGGCCGATCATATGATGTATGACAGAGGAAAACAGGTCATTATCCATTTCACGTTCAATATGACCGATTTTTTCAATGATTTCACCGAACACCTTATCTTTCTTTTTTAAATATTCGGTTTCCTTATCGCCATATTGAAAATACAAATGTTTCACCCTCTGTTCCCTTGACTTTTTCTTTGAAATCCATTATGATTTTATCACGAAATAATGCGCTGGACTATCGCAAAATCCCCGAATATTATCGTAATATTCCCAAAAAAGAGAAAGGTAGATGGATTTGGAAAAGGAAAACTATATCAACTCAATCAATTTGAATATAAACACGGATTTTCCGTATCTTGTCCTTGATGTAATAGGCAAAAATTCTTACCCGCGAAATCCGGGATTTCAGGTCATGCACTGGCATGAGGATTTACAATTTATTTATGTACTGGAGGGAATCATTGAAGTTCGGACACTCGATAATTCGGTTCAGATACAGGCGGGAGAAGCAATCTTTATCAATAAAGATGTGGTGCATTTTGTAGGCGAAATTAAAAACTGCCATTATAACAGCTTTCTGTTCCCGTCATACTTTCTTGCTTTTTATGCGGGAAGTCCTGCAAAAGATTTTGTGGACAGCGTTATAACGAATGAACGGCTGCCCTTTGTCCATTTCACATCTGCTGTCGGGTGGCATAAAGAGATAACAACACTTTTACAACAATTAGTTCGGCTTGAACAAGACAAGACAATTTTCTATGTGTATGAAGTCTTAGTTAAGTTATCTTCACTCTGGTTAATAATGCGTAAAAATATCAGAGTTCCGCAGGAACAGAAAGAAAGCGTTGTTCATCTCCGGATGCAAAAAATTCTGCGTTTTATTGAAGAACACTTTTCAGAAGCTATTACATTGTCTGACCTGTCTGCAAGCGCAAGTATCAGTAAGTCGGAATGTTCCCGTTGTTTCAAAATAAGCATGAACACTACGCCTTATAAATATTTAACCGAATACCGCTTGTCAAAGGCCGCGCAACTTTTAGCAAAAACAAATGAGCCTGTCGGCAATATTGCTGCGGCTGTGGGATTTTATCAGATGAGCCACTTTGGAAAATGCTTTAAGAAAAAAACAGGCTATTCTCCAAAGGCATACCGGAAAATGGAGAATAGCCATTAAAATTTTGTTATCAGCACAGTAGGCTGCACTGTCAAAGTCTTGTGTTGCTTTATGGCATAGGAGCATTGTCACACATTTACGCAGGTATTGATTCACGGTGTACAAAGATGCTTGGGAATATTGGTGTTGTCCTATTGAATGGTACGGCGGGAATTGCAGGAACATACGCTTGTGCAAATTCAAGCTTTCTTTACAGCGGCATTTTTCAGTTATATATCATCAGAATAAAGATCCTTCTTGTCTGGCTAAAGAGCTTTTTGCTTTGTGTTTTGCACAGGAAGAATGGAAAAGAGAAAATACAAAGATCTGAAAATGAACAAAAGAGAGAGGGAACATTGTTCCCTCTTCTATAGACTACCGTATATGGAAACGGTCTAAAAATTCCGCGGCCTCCCGGATATCGCCGGCAGGGTTTTCCCCGCATTCACGCTCGATGGTAAGAAAGCCGTTATAGCCGATATCCCGAAGGGCCTGCAGATAATCGGACCAATTTACATTTCCCTGTCCCAGCGGCACTTCGCGGAAGCCGGCGGCATCCTCCTGGGGAATTCCGTAGTAGCGCGGAGCAAAAACGGCTTTGCAGTTTACGGGATGTACCTGGAGACCATCCTTGGCATGGGTGTGTACGATGTAGTCCTTCAAGGTATATACGGCCTGCACCGGATCATCGCCGGCACACATTACAAGATTAGCAGGATCCAGATTTACCGCGACACCGTCGCTGCCCAGCTGATCCAGGAATTTTTTCAGCAGAATTGCTTTTTCCGGGCCGGTTTCAACGGCGAAGTGACCGTTCATTTCTCCGGCAAATTCAGCCAGCTCTTTGCAGACTCTGTGCATGGATTCATACTGGATGCAGTTTTCTGTTTCGGGGACTACGCCGATATGGGTAGTCACAATGTTGGTTCCCAGCTCCAGCGCCGCTTCCAGTACCCATTTTTCACGTTCAATCAGTTCACGGTTTTCCTGATAAAACATGTCACAGCCGAAATCACCGCAGAGCGCGGAAAAGAGGAGACCATGGTCATCGGCCATTTGCTTTAATGCTTTTATTTCCTTTTTGTCTGCGTGGAATTTTAAAAAGTTTCCCGCATAGAGCTGAATTCCGTCCGCGCCGATAGCTTTTGCCTCCTGCAGCGAGGAAAGAAGATCCTTCTGAAAGCTTTCAATAATTACACCTATTTTCATTGTTTTCTCCTTTAAAAGATAATTTCCCGGTTTTGCTCGGAGGATTCGTACAGCGCATCGAGTAATTTGGCACTGTCAATCACATTGTCAATATGGCTTCTGGTTTTGATCTCACCCGTAAGCGCGTCAATGAAGGCACGGTCTTCGCAGGCATGGGAGCTTGGAATTTCATATTCGGGTGTTTCACTCTCCAGAGTAGCGCCGTCCCAGAATTCAAAATGTCCGCCGTAGGTCAGGCGTGCTCCGCCCTTATCGCCGAGGAAATCGACATACATTTCGGTTTTGCCCACGTTCTGCGCCCAGGCACCGGTAAAAGTGATGCTGGGGCCGGCGGTGCGGATATAGCCGGTTACAAAGTCGTCCACGTCGTTTGTTCCGTTTTCAATATCAGCGGTGTTTTCCGCCCACATGCCGGTGTATTTATAGGCTTTCATATCCTTGGCCATTTCGCTGTAGGCGTTGCAGGAGGCCGTTTTTAAAGAAGGATTGCCTAAAATATAGAGGATCAGATCCAAAAAGTGTATGCCCCAGTCAATCAGAACGCCGCCGCCGGACTGCGCTTTTGTTGTGAAGGGACCGCCGAGACCGGGAATGCATCTGAAATCACGGAATGAGCAGTTGACGTTATATATTTTGCCGAATTTTCCTGCGTCAAACCACTCTTTTATTTTTTCCACGGACTTATGATAGCGGTTGCATACGCCGATATTTAAGAGTTTGTCCTGCTTTTTTGCCTCTTGGGCCATTTCCAGTGAAAGCTTGAAGTTTACGGTGATGGGTTTTTCACAAAACACATGCTTTTTTGCCCGCAGCGCATCCATGGTAATGGTATAGTGGGTATAGTTGGGGGTCAGTACAAATACGGCTTCCACCTCGGGATCCCGGAGGGCAACGTGATAGTCCGTAATCACGTTTTCAATTTTAGGAAAATTCTTTTTGCTGTTTGCTGCCCGTTCCTCGATGATGTCGCATCCGTATTTGATGCGTACATCATCCATTTTTTCAAAAGCCGGAAGGTGCGCCGCGTTTGCAATTCCGCCGCAGCCGATTACTGCTATTGTTCTCATAAAAATTACTCCTTTATTTTTTCTTTCTTTTATTATAGCGGCACGTACTATCGGCCGCAATAGCGCATTTTAAGGAAAAACATATCAGTTTTTATGATTTCTTTGGAAAATGATTCGCTTGTGCTTTTGAAACATACATTTTTTTATTGACGCAGGATGTTTGCAGCCATTATAATAAAAGCGAAAGGTGGTTTCTGATATGAGTCAGGTAAAAATACGGTATCATTTTAATAACGTATATACCTCCGCACCGCTTCTTTTTGAAGGAATCCGGCTGATACAGATCGGACGGATTTACTGTGAGTCTGACGCGCTGATTCCGGAGCACATTCACGGTCAATGGTATGAATTGACGTTGGTGCGCAACGGAATCGGGATTGTTACTACCAACGGCGAAGCGCTGAAAATAAAAAAGGGGGATATTTATCTTTCCTCTCCATGTGATATTCATAAAATAGAGTCTGATCCTGAGAGCAGGCTGGAATATGATTTTTTTGCGTTTTATCCGGAGGAGCTTGCGGTGAGACAGAGCTTTGAACAGATCATATCGCATTTATGCGGCGTGCAGGCACGGGTTTTTCAGGATGAAAAAATCGCTTATCTGGTGGGGAATGCTATCGCGGAGTTTCCCATACAGAAGGAGGATACCAATGAATTGCTTTCTCATATTTTCCATCAGATTCTGCTCTATATTATCCGTGATTTTAGTGAGGAAGGCGAAAGGCTGAAGCACAATGTAACAGAGAACGAAATGCTGTGCTATCAGATGATGAATTATATCGATACACATATTTATTCCTTAAAAAAGCTGGAGGAGCTGGCTGTGCATTTTAATTACCATTACAGTTATTTATCAGAGCTGTTTCACGGCGTTACGGGGATTACGCTGTTTCAGTATGCGCAGAATAAGCGTATGGAAACGGCAAAAGTTCTGGTGCTTGAAAAAAAGAAAAAGATGGAGGAAATCGCCTATCTGTTAAATTATTCGTCACCGTTTGCCTTCAGTAAGGCATTCCGGCAAAAGTACGGTGTATCGCCTAAAATCATGCAGAAATCAGCAGAATAAAAATTTTTCACTCTTTTGATTTTGGAAGGCTGCGGAAGTAGTTTTCTTTTTTTTATAAAATTTTTTAATGCGGACAGGATTTGTCCGGATAAGGAGGTAAGATAAGGGCGTCCGGCAAGAAAAGCCGGCAGAAGGGAGAAAATAAAATGAAAGAAAAACAGGAAATTCTGTTAGAGACAGAAGCAGAAACAAAAGAAGGCCGGGAGATTAAAAGCAAACGAAGGCCGAACGAAAAACACTTTAAAAGGACCGATGGAACCTATGAGGCCAGGCTCTACAGCGAGCCGGTGCATTATTTTGATGAAGCAACGGGCAGCTATGAGGAATACCATCCGTCGTTTCATGAGGAAGCAGAGGATTTTGTAACGGAAAACGGAAGCTTCCGGGCAAAATTCGGTAAGGATATATGCCGGGAAAAAGCCGTAGAGGTAAGCCGGAACGGGTGCAGCGTGGCCTGGCATCCTCTGCAGTGGAAGGAGCATACGCCGCCGGAGACGAACGCCGGACAGTTTGCCGAGAACTCTGACCTGCCGGAGAGCGCGGTAGTAAAATATACTGCCGGTGACAGCGAGCTTTTATATGAGGCGGGGAAAAACTATGTGCGGGAAAGCATTGTGGTAAAAAAGAAGGCGCCGGAATACCGTTATACCTTCTTGCTGTATACAAACGGCCTGACTGCCGAAAAGGAAGTAAACTGTGAACGGATCCAGCTGTATCAAATATCGGAAGATGAAACGGAAGCAAAAAAAGCGGCGTTTACGATTCCGGAGCCGTATATGGCGGATGCCTCCGGTGTATGCAGCAGTGCCGTGCGGTATGAGCTCTGTGAAATCAGTCAGGGAAAGTATCTTTTGCAGATTATTGCCGACGCTTCGTGGATTAACGCGGAAGAACGCGTCTTGCCGGTAACGATAGATCCGGACATTCTGGTAAACGATACCGGACGGTATTATGCCACGTGCGAGTCGGCAACGGTAAGCGCCAACGGCAGTAGAATGCTGATGCACAGCAACCGCAGGGTAGGCTGGAGCACCAGCGGTGAAAATATTACTTATATTCAGTTTGCCTTGCCGGCAATGGATGAAAGCTATCGTTTAAAGAGTGCTGCCCTGCGGTTGTATCAGTATGGCTTTAAAACCGGCGGCAACAGAATTTACATGTCGGTAAACCGTGCGGCGTCCCCCTGGCACGCAAACAGCATCAGCTGGTGCAGCAGGCCCGGCTCGGCAGAGGTGATACGTACAATCAGTACACCCTGCCGCCAGCCCGATGACGCGATGCTGATCAACCTGGACGCCGTTGCTAAGGACTGGGACAGCGGAAAAACGCCTAATTACGGTATCTTTTTACGGAGTACGGCCACAGCACCCCGGTGCGGAAGCTCAAGCAGCTGCGGCAGCGTGTGTGAAGAAACCAGGAAGAGCGACTATGTGGATTTTTATTCGGAAAAAAGCTCTATAACGGCAAGAAGACCGGAAATCAGCATTATATATGAGTCCGTAGGACAGTATATGGATAACCAGGAAAACATCTCCTTTGATGTGAATCGTGCGGGAACCACGCAGGTAAATCTGTATACGGGCGGCTTGATGCACATTCATGAGGATGTAAGTGCCGAGGGATTAAAGCTGCCGCTTTCTATTTCGCACGTATATCATACGGGCGTACCGCGGATCGGGGAGAATGAGTTCGGCGCGGGCTGGAAGCTTTCAGCAAGGCAGCGGGTGCTGGAAAAACAGTATTCCACCGACGATTGGGTGCTGAAATATTTTGATGCCCAGGGCCGTACGCACTTTTTTGAAAGAAAGAGCGACGGCAGCGTATGCGATACCTCCGGTTTGGGGCTGACCCTGACGCGCTATCCGGATGCCAGATATTATCTGACGGATGAAAAAGGGACACAGATGGTATTTGCCGCCGGTACGGGATATCTTCAGAAAATCGTTGATATTTACGGCAACAGCATGACATTTACCTATAATGCGGCTGACCAGCTTTCCATGGTGGAGGATGGATGCGGGCATCAGGCAAGACTGTATTACCAAAACGGAAGACTGAATAAGATAGAAGATTCCAAGGGCGAAGAAACAACGTATACGTATTCGGGGGATCATCTGGTAAAAATAACGTATCCCAACGGAAGATACAGCTCCTTTGCCTATGATTCCCTGGGAAATCTGACAACTGTTACAGACCAGACGGGCCTGAAATACCTGTATCAGTACGATAGCAAAAACCGTATGGTTCGCGCGACGCAGCAGGCGTCCTATGCCGGTATTTATCAGAATTTTACCAGTGAACAGACGAATATTAGCGGCGAGATAACAGAGCTGGAATACCGTGGCCAAAGTACCGCGGTAAGCGGCAGCAGCAAGGTAAAGCAAATATATAATTTTGATAGCCAGGGCCGTGCAGTGGTACAGTATCAGGATGCTTCGGCAAACGTGTATATGGCCGAAGAACTGGTGACGCCGGCGTCGATATCTGGATATGAGCTGCTGAGAAATAAGCGCGGTTATTGGTATGCGGCAAAATATCAGAGTATGAATACGGCCATTCGCGGCGGCTATTATGAGGCCGGAGAGGACTGCCCGGAATATCAGCAGAATAACCTGATTCAAAACGGGACGTTTATGTATAACAGCCCCGGAGATAAGACGCCGTACGGATGGACGGTGCAGAACGGGGCAGGCGGCTGCTGCGACTATGGCGTGGCGGCGGAAAGCAGGTTCTCCAATATGCGCTCCTACAAGGCCAAAGGCAGCTGGGGCGGCTTGATGAGCATGAAGCAGACGGTAAGCATAGGTACGCCGAAAGGAACAGGTCTGATTGCGTCGGCGTGGATGCGGGGAGATACAAGCAGCGTTGTAGGCGGAACGGTAATGTGGATAGCGCTGCGGCTGTACTATACGGACGGCAGCTATGCGTCGCAGATATCGAATTATGACCCGTATTACAGCGGGTGGCAGTATACGGCGGCGGCGCTGTCCCTTGCGGAGGGAAAAGAGGTTTCGCGTGCGGAGGTAGAGCTTTGCTACGGCGAATACCAGGGCAATGCGTATTGGAATAATATCCGTCTGGAATACAGCGATGCAGCAACGGCAGAGCAGCAGGTGGGCGAGTTTGGAAAAATCAGCGTATTCGGCAGCGAGCGCTGCATCAAGCAGCAGCTGATCCATCGGGATAAAACGGGCACGGTGATCGAACAGCTTGACGAAGAGAGCGACATCGTGTGCAGGAAAAAACAGAAAAACGGGGTATCCTACACGGCATATTATGCGTATGACAGCAATCACAAGGTGGTAAAGGAACAGAATTACCGCGGGCAGATCACGGAATACAGCTATGACGGGTACGGCAATGTTACGGCAACGAAAACATACCATAAGGATAAGCCTGAGGAGTATAAACGCACGCAGACGGTGTATGAATCGGAGGGCAGCTATGTACAGCGGGAGCTGGAGGAAAGAGGAACGTATAACGGCTATACGCTGTCCACGGAATATCTTAACAGCACCAGCACGGGCAAGGTAACGGTAAAAAGAGAGCCGAATGCAAACGAGTATCACTATGATTATAATGCGGAAACGGACGAGCTGAAGAGTATTACGGTGTGGGAGCCGGGAATCACGCACAGCCTGAATTACACGCATTATCTGACGCTGCTGACGGGAATGAGCCTGGAGGGAATGGCGTACGGCTTTACGTATGACGGCTTCGGGCGAATCAAAAGCGTAAGCGCGGGAGGAAGCAGCCTGCTGAGCAAGGAATACAGCATAGGGCAGCGAAGCACGGAAACAACAAGCTATGCCAACGGCGGTCAGGTAAGTACAGTGAGCGACGGGCGCGGGAACGTGATAAAAAAGACGTATAACGGTCAGACGCAGGCAACGGCCGCCTACGACGCGTTCGGAAAAATGATATCGGGTATTGACAGCGCGGGAAACAAAGGATATAATTATTATTATGACAAAGATGGGAATCTGATACATAAGAAGATCGACGGCGTAGGGAACAAATATACCTATGATATTGCCGGCAAAGTGAAAACGGCGTATTACGGGGAAACGGACCAGAGCTATACGTATTCGTATGACGACGCGTATACGGAGCTGCCGTATGAGGACAGCGAGCTGGACGGAGTAAGCCTGACGGGAGTATACAGCAGCCGTCTGCTGAGGGACGGCCTGAGACGACCGTGGCGGATTACGGTGAATCCGGCGGGGCAGAGCGCGGCGCTGATACAGAAGAGCTACAGCTACCTGAAAACAGACCGGCAGACGGGGTATGTGAGCAAGGCGACGGAGCTGATCCGCGGAGTAAACAATACGGAGAGGGAAACGTATTATACCTATGACCGATCCGGAAACATAGCAACGATAGGAACGAGCGAATCGGGCTGTGAGAAAACGCACGGATACTGGTACGATCGGTTTAACCGT
>CAJMLN010000052.1 GCA_905214315.1 uncultured bacterium
TATTCTTGATCTGAAAATATAAAATATTCTATTGATTATTTATATTACAGCCAAAATCGAAAAATAAAAGAGATCAATTATGATCAAAACGGAAAAATCACTGCTTTTGCTGAATATATATACGAAGATGTATTAACAAAAAATTATATAGATAAAGATATGCTTTCAGGCGATCAATATTCAATTTATATATATGATGAAAAGGGAAATTTGATTTCTTTTAGTGAATATGCGAATGGCGTTGCAAGAAAGACAGAGTATAAATATAATTCACAAAATAAGTGTACTGGATTTGTTCGTTTTTCTGAAGATACAATAGAGCGCACAGAATATCGGTATGATGAAAATGGAAATTGTATCTTAAACGCAGTTTATGAAGAAAATGATATTAGGGAACGCAGCGAATATCAATATGATGAAAAGGGTAATTGTATTTTAAGCATATGTTATGATGCTTTGGCAAATCAAACTACAAAAGAAATTAACAGTTACACGTCTGAGGGGAAGATAGCAGAGAGCCGCTATTTTGAAGGAGAAGACCTATGTGGATATGTGCAATATTTATATACGGAAAAGGTGCAAACGGTTATACGGTATAATAAAAATGGTGAGATAAGCGCTAAAGAGGTCTATGAGTACGACGATATGGGGCGGGAAATAAAATTTAGTTTTTATGGTTATGAGGGGGACGCTTTGATATGGTGGCGCGAGACAAATTATTATCCCGACGGTCAATTTGCCAAAAGTATTGGATATTATGAAAACGGTCAGGAGCGTTCTCATCATTACCGTGACAGTTTAGGCAATACCGTTTCTTCCTCTTCGGGGCCGAACGATCCTTTTGTTACCAATATCGGTTAAAAAACAGTTTACAATCTCCGGTACGTGTGCTATAATTCTTACTATGTGTAGAACTTTGTTCTCGGTTTGCCCGAAACTCCGGCGGCTTACTGTGAGCAACAGCGATTTTGCATAAATAAATATAGGAGGAAATCAGGAATGGACAAGGCTATTAAGTCAGAGGTCATTGCCGCCAACAAGCTGCATGATACGGATACCGGCTCTCCTGAGGTGCAGATTGCGCTGTTAACTGAGCGCATCAACCATCTGAACGAGCATCTTCAGTCTCATAAGAAGGATCATCACAGCCGCCGTGGATTGTTGACGATGGTTGGTCAGCGCCGCGGTCTGCTCAATTATCTGAAGGAAAAAGATATTGAGAGATACAGAGCAATTGTGAAAAAGCTTGGTTTAAGAAAGTAACGGCAAAAAGCGGATATTTTCATATCCGCTTTTTCTCAATTTGTAAATTCAGCGCGTATGCGCTTTTGTGTTTGATTATTTTATTTGAAGGAGTATAGATATGGATTTTAAGCAGTACAAAACGACATATGCCGGCAGGGAACTGACGATTGAAACCGGCAAATACTGCGGACAGACAAACGGTTCGTGTGTAGTGCGTTGCGGCGATACGGTGGTAATGGTATCGGCAACGATGTCAAAGCAGCCCAGGGAGGGAATGGATTTTTTCCCCTTGAGCGTGGAGTTTGAAGAAAAACAATATGCCGCGGGCAAAATACCCGGCGGATATATTCGGCGCGAGGGAAGAGCCAGCGAAAAGGCAATTCTGACCTCACGCCTAATTGACCGGCCGATCCGGCCGCTGTTCCCTAAGGGACTTTTTAATGATGTGCAGATCGTTGCTACCTGTCTTTCGATTGATCTGGATAATATGCCCGATGTTTTGGCGATGATCGGTTCTTCCTTTGCCCTTACGATTTCGGATATTCCCTTTGCCGGTCCTACGGGTTCGGTTACCGTCGGCTTGATTGACGGGGAGTATATCCTGAACCCCAATGCCGAGCAGCGCAAGGTATCCCGGCTGCACCTGACGGTTTCCGGTACAAAGGACGCGGTTATGATGGTAGAGGCCGGCGCAAAAGAGGTTTCTGAGGCGGAGATGCTCGAAGGCATTATGGTTGCCCATGAGGAGATTAAAAAGCTGGTAGCCTGGCAGGAGGAGATTCAGAAGGAAATCGGCAAGGACAAGCTTGAAATGGAACTGTACCATGTGCCGGAAGAGATTGACAGCGCTGTAAGAGAATATGCTTACGATAAAATCGTTTGGGTGATGGATACGTTTGACCGCAAGGAGCGCGAAGTGCGCGAGGAGCAGGCAGAGGAAGAGGTGCAGGAGCATTTTGCCGAGATCTTCCCGGATTCCAAGCGATATATTTCCGACGCGCTGTATTATATCAAAAAAGAGGTTATGCGCAATAAAATTCTGGACCAGGGCGTTCGTCCCGACGGACGTACGGTAGACGAGGTGCGGCCTATTTGGTGCGAGGCGGGGATTCTTCCGCGTACGCATGGTTCGGCTGTGTTTACCCGCGGCCAGTCCCAGGCGATGACGATTACCACTTTGGGACCTTTAAGTGATACGCAGGAGTTGGACGGCATTGACGGCGAAACTGGCAAGCGGTATATGCACCAGTATAATATGCCCGGCTATGCCACCGGTGAGCCCCGCCCGATGAGAGCTCCCGGCCGCCGCGAAATCGGCCACGGCGCGCTGGCAGAACGCGCGCTGGAGCCGGTTGTGCCCTCGGAGGAGGAATTTCCCTATGCAATTCGTGTGGTATCTGAAATTGTATCCTCCAACGGTTCCACGTCTATGGCCAGTGTTTGCGGCTCCACGCTTTCTTTGATGGATGCGGGCGTGCCGATTAAAGCACCGGTAGCCGGCGCGGCCATGGGCCTGATTAAGGACAGCCGTGAGGGTTCGGATAAAGTGGCGGTGCTGACGGATATTCAGGGCCTGGAAGACTTTTTGGGCGATATGGATTTTAAAGTCGCTGGTACCAAGGACGGTATTACGGCTATTCAGATGGATATTAAAATCAAAGGCATTGACCGGAATATTCTGGAGCAGGCCCTGGCAAAGGCACATGCCGCCAGAATGCATATTATGGGTAAGATGATGGAAACGCTGGACAGTCCCCGTGCGGAGCTTTCGCCCTATGCGCCCAAAACGCTTACCTTTAAGATTGATGTGGACAAGATCCGTGAGGTTATCGGTACCGGCGGTAAGGTTATTAACGGTATTATTGCCGAAACCGGCGTAAAGATTGATATCGATGACGACGGAACGGTTGTAATCTATGCAGTGGATCAGGCTTCGGGCGATGCCGCCAAGAAGATGATCGACAATATCGTAAAGGAAATTGAAGTCGGAGAGACGTATTTCGGCACGGTTATGCGGATTATGGATTTCGGCGCTTTTGTAGAACTGCTTCCGGGCAAGGAGGGCCTTGTGCGCATCGGCGAGCTGGATAACAAGTTCGTGAAAAAAGTAACCGATGTGGTTGATGTAGGCGACAAAATCATGGTGCGCGTGATTGAGATTGACGATAAGGGAAGAATCAATCTTTCCCGCAAAGCGCTTCTGCCCAAAGAGGAAAAAGAAGAAAAAGAGGAACAGTAAAAATTAAACTCGCCTTTTATGGCGAGTTTTTTTCAAAGGATTTTATTCTACAATATTTGGAAATAAAGTTGTTCACCGTTTTTCAGGAGAAAGAAAAAGGAAAAAAGAACAGCGAAAAAATCTATTTTTCGGCGATGGAGCAGAGGAATTATACTTGACTTTCCTCTGCTGTTTTTCTATAATAAAAGCGTTGATGCTATGGTATAAAAATTGGAAGTGAATAGATATGGAAGCAATTTTTATAGATGCAAGAGATTTTGAACAGCTGGGCGGCTGGAAGAGGGAATATCAGTTTATAACGACGATGGGCATGCCCTATCTGCTGGCTGCGGGTATCGGTACCCCGGTGGAGGCGGCTGAAATAAAAATGCAGGTATCCGGGGCCGGGAAATACCGGGCTTGGGTCAGAACGCGCGATTGGCTGCCGGAATATTCGCCGGGAGGCTTTCATTTGGAAATCGGTGAAATGAAGAGCATGGCTTTGGGGCAAAACAAGTGTGAGGAATGGGCGTGGCAGGCTGCCGGGGACTGGGAGCTGCCCGAAGGAGAGAATACCGTTCGGCTGGTGGATGATACCGGCTATTACGGCCGGGTGGCCGCATTGTTTTTTACTGCGGATTTAGATTTTGTTCCCCCGACGGAGACAGAGCAGATTCGTCTTTTAAAGCAGCGGGTTACAGGTGTTTCGACCGAGCCCGAGGAGGCCGGCGTATACGACGTGATTATAGCCGGTGCAGGCGTGGCCGGGTGTCTGGCGGCCATTGCTGCGGCCCGGCAGGGCGTCAGGGTGCTGCTGCTGGATGACCGCGAGGCGCCCGGCGGCAATGCGCTTCTCGGCGTGCCGGTAAACGGCGCTACGTTCCAGGCTAATATTCGCGAGACGGGTCTGGTGGAGGAACTGGCCAGAAACAGTGCCTACTACGGCCTTTCCAACAGTAAAACATTTCTGAAGATGTTTGAGAAAGAGCCTAATCTGACGTATCGTCCCTATTCGGTTGTCTGCGATGCTCTGATGAAGGATCAACAGACGATAGAGGGCGTCAAGGTGCTGGATGCGCTTACCGGCCGGCAGTTCTATTTTCATGCAGCGATGTTTTTGGATTGCTCGGGGGATAGCTGGCTGGCGTATTTTGCAGGGGCGCAGATGCGCCGCGGCCGTGAGGCGAGGGCGGAATTTCATGAAGAATTTGCGCCGCCGGAGGCCGATGGGAATCTGATGAGCGGGGTAAATTTCGGCGAAGCGTTTTTGTACCGTGCCGCGGATACCGGAAAGCCCGCGCCCTATACGCCGCCGGAGTGGGCATATCGTTTCCCTACGGAGGAAGCCTATTCCCGCCCCGTTGCCAGCAGCCGTGATTATGATTTTACCGGGGGCACCTGGTTCCATGAGCATCACGGCGATATTGATGAGTTCACCCACCCCGAAAAGGCCAGAGACGAAATTATCCGCATTGTATTGGGCGTTTGGGATTACATAAAAAATGTTTGGTGGTTGAAGGAGAGGGCGGAAAATTACAGCTTGAAAATCGTTTCCACCACTCTTGCCAAGCGAGAGAGCAACCGCATTATGGGTGATTATATTCTGACGCAGAATGATGTGGAGCAGGCAAAGGATTTTGAGGATAAAATTGCCTACGGCGGCTGGCCGATTGACGTCCATAACCATGCCGGTATATTTGGCAAGGAAAGCCCGTATGAGGTTTCCCGCTGTATTGATACCTATCCTATTCCGTACCGTTGCATTTATTCTAAAAACATCAGCAATTTGATGTTTGCGGGCCGGAATATCAGCGTTACACATATCGCGCACGGAACCATTCGGGTGCAGGGGACGCTTGCCGTTTTAGGCGAAGCGGCCGGAACTGCCGCCGCGCTGTGCGTGCAGCAGGCGCTCACGCCGCGGCAGCTGGGGCAGCGGGCCATCGGACAGCTGCAGCAATTGCTGAATAAGCATGATCTGTATATTCCGGGCATAATCAATCAGGATGCGCTGGATTTGGCGCGCAGAGCGAATTTTTGTGCATCCAGCGTGAATTCCTGCTGGGAATTCGGTAAACGGGATGTTGCGTTGAACGAGGTGATAGAGGAAACGGCGCCGCGTTTGCTGTGTATTGAGCGGGGACTGTATGAAAAACCGGATTGTATTTGGATTGCGGTTTCCGGTTATCAGCCTAAAACAGAGTATACGCTGACATTTGCGTTAAAGGGCTCGGATACGGCAGAACCGGTTGATCTGATTGATTTTGGTCAAATTACGCAGCAGGTAGTATTTGGTGAAATATTCCCGTTCCCCGGGGGCGTCAATCAATATAATGAATCCCCGTTCGGCGCGGTTAAATGGATCAGGCTTGATTTAAAAAACTGTGGAAACAGGCGTTATCTGTGGCTTGAACTGCCGGCGGCTGAAAAATTGTTCTGGGCCTATATGCCGGCGGATCCTTACGGGCGCTTTGCCACCTACCGCACCCACAACGGGCAGATGCAAAAGGAAGAAGCACGCTGTCAGGCCTTCTATCTGCAGCCTTCGCTTACAACGCAGGGCACAGAGGCGCTGAAACAGCGCTATGCACCGCAGCAGGTAGTCAGTGGTGTAAATCGTATTGTGGGAGAAAACCCCAACATGTGGGCGTCGGATATGAACCTTGCGCTTCCGCAATGGCTGGAAGCTCGGCTGGAGACGCCGGAGACAGTTAATTGCGTTTATTTGGCGTTTGATACCAATTTAGATATGAATAACAGCACTTCATATGACAAACGTCCTTTTCCGTGCGTCAGTGATTATGAGATTGCCGTGTTGGAGGGGAAAGTGTGGAAGACGGTTGCCTGTGTTCAGGATAATTTCCAGCGCAGAAGGATTCATTCCTTTGCGCCGGTTCAGGCAAGCAGAATCCGGGTTACGGTAAAGAAAACCCATGGGGATAAGGCCGCAAGGATTTTTGAAATACGGATTTATAATGAGAGAAAGTAAAAAGATAGAACAGGATGCGTTCAAGCATCCTGTTTTGTTTTATAAAATTTATTTTTTATAAATAAATCAGGTTTTTTAAAGACGCGTCAATGATCTTTGAACTTTGCTTGATAAAAGAAAGCTTTAGGACTTTTTTGTAAGAATTTTTCAAAAATGAAAATCAACAATATTATGCCTTTATACAGGCAGCTATCTATTCAGAGTCCGTTTAAAAATGGTTTGAGTGCTTTTTTATTTACATTCTATAGATAATAGGTATGCAATTTCAGGTGCATATCTGTTTTGCGGTATGACTTCTATCTTTCTATAATTCTTTTTCGTTTTTCCAGGCTTTAATTTGCTCTAAGCGATTTTTAAAGCGTTCTTCCAGCCCCTGGGCAGTGGGGCGATAATACTCCCGCCCGGAAAGGGAATCCGGAAGGCATTGCAGGGCGGTGAGCTTATCGGCATAGTTATGGGCAAACTGATAGTCCTTGCCATAGTTTAAATCCTTCATCAGTGGAGTTACAGCATTTCGGATGGCCAGGGGAACCGGTTCGGAAAGCTGCGTTAAAGCATCCTGTTTCGCTTGGGCGTAAGCAATGTCTATAGCATTGGATTTTGGCGCCATGGCCATGTAAATGACGGCTTCGGCCAGGTTGACGGTGCATTCCGGCATTCCGTTGAAATGGCAGGCCTGGTAGGCGGCCACGGCCAGTTCTAAAGCGCGCGGATCCGCCAGACCGATATCTTCGCTGGCGAAGCGGATGACACGCCGTGCAACGTAAAGCGGATCTTCGCCGGCCTCTAGCATGCGCGCCAGCCAATAGACGGCGGCGTCCGGGTCGGAATTCCGCATGGATTTATGCAGGGCCGAAATAATATTGTAGTGTTCTTCTCCCTTTTTATCATAAAGCAGCGATTTTTTTGAAGTGCATTGCTCCAGCGTTTCTTCGGTAACGGTGATGGTTTCACCGCTGAGTTCTCCGTTTAAAATAACCATTTCCAGCGTGGAGAGTGCTGTACGCGCGTCACCGTTGGCAAAGGCGGCGATTATTTGCAGCATTTTTTCCTCTATTACAATGCTTTGGCGGCCAAAGCCGCGCGGGTCTTTCAATGCTCGCTGCAGAAGTGATACAATTTCCTCTTCCTTCAGGGCCTGTAGAACGAAAACCTTGCAGCGGGAAAGCAACGCGCTGTTTATTTCAAAGGAAGGGTTTTCTGTCGTTGCGCCGATTAAGATGATACTGCCTTTTTCTACAAACGGCAGAAACGCATCCTGCTGTGCTTTGTTGAAACGGTGGATTTCGTCAACAAAAACGATGGTTTTTTCCCCATAGCGCCGGTTTTCTTCGGCCTGCTGCATTACGGTACGGATGTCCTTTACACCGCTGGTAACAGCGGAAAAATCAATAAAAGCCGCTTTGGTGTGCGCAGCAATAATGCTTGCAAGCGTCGTTTTTCCAACGCCAGGCGGACCCCAGAAAATCATGGAAGAAATTTGGTCGCTTTCAATCAAGCGGCGTAAAACTTTTCCTTTGCCTAACAGATGCGTTTGACCTACGTATTCCTCCAGTGTTTGCGGGCGGAGCCTTGCTGCCAGCGGCTGAGGGAGCTCTTGTTCAAAAAAAGTGTTTTGTTTCATTTATACATTCAGCTTTTCAATATATTTTAATATTCTCTTTTTTTAAAATATGGTATTATTATAATATAAGCAAATGGACAAGTCAAGGCGGGCAAAATTGTTTTTTGTGCTGGAAAAAACGAGGGAGAAAATGAATCGTATTTTGGATGATGATTTAATTTATGAAATCCTTTCCGTTGTGGCAGAAATTCCTGAAGGCCGTGTTGCTACCTATGGGCAGATTGCACGGCTCATCGGCAGGGAGAAAAATGCGCGATTGGTGGGTAGAGTATTGAGCCGGGCAGAATATTACGGGCAGTATCCATGTCATAGGGTAGTGAACCACGTGGGCCGGATAGTGCCCGGGTGGGCGGAGCAAGCTGAGTTGCTGCGCCGAGAGGGTGTGCCCTTAAAGGATGCTTTCCATGCGGATATCAAAAAGTGCCGGTGGGAGATAGAAGGATAAGAATGGCTGAAGATAGATCACTTGAGCCTGCGCTTAGTGATTTTTCTTTACGGAAAAGACCAGATGCGGCATATCTATGCCGTAATAGTGCTTAACCAGCGTATCCGTTTGACGCATTCCATTGCGCAGGGCAACTTTTTGTGAGGCAAAGTTATTATCGCGGATGATAGAAAATACCTCAGTAGCCTTTAATACTGTAAAGGCATATTCTTTGCAGGCAATGGCAGCCTCCGAGGCATAGCCCTGGTGCCAATAGGCTTTTTCAAACAGGTATCCTACCTCCAGCACCTTGCGCCCGTTGCAGTCTTGCCAGGTAATACCGCATTGACCAATCATTTGTTCGGTATCTTTTAAAATAACGGCCCAAAGGCCAAAGCCGTCCTCACGGTACCTGCGCAGCTGATTTTCCAGCCATTGCTGTACTTCGGCATCGTTAAAAGCGTGCTCGTAGGCTGTCATAACCTCTTTATCTTGTAGAATGCGGCATAGGGAGGGAAAATCCTCCTGGCATAGTTTTCGCAGATATAGACGTTTTGTAGTAAGAATTTTTTCTTTCATAAAAAAGTATTGTCCTCCGCTGCATGATTAAAAAATAGAAAAAGATCACGAATTTTAAAAAAATAGCATTATGCTCTTAAGCAGAAGGAAATTGGCATTATTGTTTTACAGGGGTCATCAGGAAGAGGAGCGGGAAAGCACCGTCGTTTGTTTTATTCGTAATTGAAGAAAATAGTAGTTTGTACTGTCATGATCCAAGTATTAAGTAGATTTTTATTATAACATTTTTTTAGAGAAATTCAAAGTAAAATAATGCTATATATTTTGTTTTTTTATTTTTGATAATATGGTAGAAATATCTCCTCTTATATAGAGTGCCTTTTTTTTTAATGTCAGGGGAAGATATGGCTCGCTTTGATTGATGCAGACATAAAACGCTTGAGAATTTTCTTCTGTCATCTGCCAAAAAGGAATTTTGATAATGCCCGGCGTGTTGTTCCCAACACCTAATTCTAAAAATAATATTCGCATTTTCTGATGCCTGCGTAAAAAGTCTTTATATCTGTCGGCGGCTGTATACCAGCCTTTATCTTGAACAAAGCGGTCATCTGTCCGCAGATTTGTGACCATAGGCTTCCCGCAAATGGGGCAGACTGGAAACAGTTTTGCGGGTACCTTGCTATTTTGTTGAGTTTCTATCATTGCCCGAATTGTTTCTTCATTATCATAAGTAGCCATATGGCAGGGAATGCTGCATTGAAACAGACCGTAGTCGCCTTGCATATAGAATAACCGGTGTTTTGAAAAGCCCGCTTTTTGAAACTGATGGTCAACATTGGTAGTTAGAATAAAATAATCTTTATTTTGTATCAGTTCGAAAAGTTTTTTATAGGTGCCGTTATCTTTATCCCTGTAGCGATTTATAAAAATATACCGGGACCAATAGGCCCAATATTCTTCCGTGCTGGCAAACGGATAAAATCCAGCGGAATACATATCGCTGAAATGGTATCTTTTAATAAAATCTGAAAAATTTTCTTTAAAACGCTTGCCCGAATATGTAAAACCAGCAGCGGCAGAAAGGCCCGCACCTGCACCGACAAGAATGGCTTCGGCGTTATCAAGAGCCTGCTGTAATTTCTGGATTTTATCCGAGCAGTTCTCGGTATAGCGAGAGGTCGGCGTCTTTGAAGACATTAAAAATCACCTCGGTCGTACAATTTGTTTCTTTCATATATTCTTTTACAGTTTGTGTAGCAATTTTAGCTGCTTCTTTATAGGGAAAATGAAATTCCCCAGTAGAAATACAGCAGAAAGCAAGACTTTTGATGTTATACTCCTGAGCAAGAAAAAGGCAGGAGCGATAGCAGGAGGCCAACTGGTTTCTTTGCAGAGCAGTTACCTGTGTATATACTGTTGGGCCCACGGTATGCAGGATATAACGGCAAGGCAAATTAAAAGCAGGTGTGATTTTTGCCGTGCCTATGGGCTCGCTGCAGCCCTGATGATCAATCAGGCTTTTGCAGGCATTGCGGAGTTGAATGCCGGCAAAGGTATGAATTGCATTATCGATACAGCCGTGGCAGGGCAGGAAACAGCCGAGTAACTTTGCATTTGCGGCGTTTACGATAGCGTCGCAGCGGAGGGTTGTGATATCTCCCTGCCACAGATAAATTCTCTTTTGTATCGGTTTGAGCTCAGAAAAATCTGTAATTCCTCTTTGGCGGCGTTCTTCCTGTAGATATGCATCTTGTATTTGCAGAAATTTTTTGTCTGCAGGTTTGGGCATACGTATGTTAAAAAGAGAACGGAGCAAATTTTTTTGCATTTGTTCGTTTTGGGGAATTTTTAAATGGGCATACTCCGGTTGTTCCGAAAGCAATGCTCGGAGTAAAAAAAGTCTTCGTTCACTTTGCGTCATGTTTTTATTCCTTTCTTGAAGAATAAAAGGGGCCGCTGTAATCAGCGGCAGCCCTTGCGGAGGTTAATGAAAAAAGAAGCGGGCAGTCATATCCAGATAATTTTCGCCGCTGTAGGAGGGAAAGCGTTTGTTCATTTCCTTTTTAAAACTTTCAGCATCCGTACAGTTTTTCACCAATTTTTTTACCTCTTCAAGATAACTGATTTTAGTCTGGACATCCTTTAAATTTTCAGGGGTATAATGGGATGATAGAATCAATTGGTAGCCTGAGGCAATATAACGCTTTAATTGGGCGATCATCGCATCAGCATGATTTGCATCGGCAATGATGGAATGGCAGTCGTGACCAAGCATATGAGTATAAACGGCGTTAATTTCGGGGATTTCTACATCAAAAGCCTCAGTGGTTTGTTTGATAATAAAAGTAATTCCCCCGATCGTGATACTGCCCTCTTTCAGGAAATTTGTTATTGTATGAATGGAAGAATCGAAGCTCTCTCCAAATGCTTTTGAAAAGTTCTCAATCAGCATTCTTCCGCCGCCGTTTTTTGTATATTCTTCTGCTTTTTTTGTAGCGTATTTGGAGATAGCAGGCAGAAAGGATCCTCCTGCGCCGTGATAGGCGATAAGAATGCCTTTTATATCGGTATCTTTCAAATAGTCGGTAAGTTCTTGGATATTTTCTTTAAAGCAGGGGGATTCTAAAATGACGGATTGCTTATTTTTTTCAAAAATAAAAATTTCATTCTGCAGAGGATCATTGGTTTTATAAGCGTGAAGCTTTATACTGCTAAAATCGTAAATATGCATTTTTCCGTTTTTCAGTGTTACAGACGTATAATTTTTCATGGAA
>CAJMLN010000053.1 GCA_905214315.1 uncultured bacterium
CCTTCGACAATGAGGGGCTGTCCGCTTAGAATGTACGCAATGGAACATGAAAACGTTAGGACAGATATGGAGGTTTTACAGTATGGCAGGAATAAGAACGGAGAACAAGATTTATGAAGTCGGCATTTACTGCCGCTTATCAAAGGACGATGGCACGGATAACGAGAGTGCGAGCATTGCGACACAAAAATCCATCCTCACGGATTATGTGAAAAGGCAGGGATGGCATTTAGCAAAAACGTATGTTGACGATGGCTACTCTGGAACAAATTTCCAAAGACCAAGTTTCCAGAATATGATTAAGGACATTGAAAACGGGCTGATAAACTGCGTGATTACAAAAGATTTATCCCGTCTGGGGAGGAACTATCTTGATTGTGGGTTATATCTGGAAGTCTTTTTCCCAGAGCATAACGTGAGGTATATAGCGGTCAATGACGGCGTGGACACCTTAAACAAATCCGCTATGGACATCACGCCTTTCCGCAACATCCTAAACGAAATGTATTCTGCCGATGTGTCAGTCAAGATAAAATCGGCGTACCGTGCGAGGTTTCAGCAGGGGAAATTCATGGGAACAACAGCCCCTTATGGCTATGTCAAAGACCCTGCCGACCACAACCATCTGCTGATAGATGACAAAGTTGCCCATGTGGTAAGGGAGATATTCGACCTTGCGTTAGCGGGCAACGGCATCGCCAAAATCCGCAAGCACATCAACAAACAGCATATCCTACGCCCTGCCGCTTATGCGGTGGAGCAAGGGGCAACAGGCTATGAGCGGTACTTTGAGGATAACGAGGAAAACCGTTATATTTGGAGCGAGAACAGCGTGAGGGGCATTTTAAGAAGCCCGATATATGCGGGCAACCTTGCAGGCTACAAGCGGATTGCAGCCAACATGAAAAGCAAGAAACGCCCCTCTAAGCTGCCCGAAGAATGGGAAGTGATACCAGACACCCATGAGGGGATAGTCACGCAGGAGGAATTTGACACCGTACAGCAGCTTATGACGAGCCGCAGGCGGGAGCAGAACGCAGGGGGATTTGAGAATATCTTTTCGGGCGTTATCAAGTGTGCGGACTGCGGCTATGCGATGCGGGCGGCGAGTGCCAACAGGAGGAAACGCCCCGACATCATCGACTGCGTACAATACACCTGCAATAATTATGGCAGATATGGCAATGTTATGTGTACCGCACACAGCATTGAAGCGAGGGACTTATTCAATGCCGTCCTTGCCGACATCAACCGCTTTGCGGATATGGCGGTCAATGATGAAAAGGCGGTCAGAGCCATAGAAAGGCGGCTCACGGAAACAGACCAGAGCAGGGCGAAATCATTAGAGAAAGAAAAGAAGAAGCTGAACAAACGCCTTGCGGAGCTTGACAGGCTGTTTTCCTCTCTCTATGAGGACAAGGTAATGGAGCGTATCACGGAGCGGAATTTTGAGATGATGTCGGGGAAATACCAGAAAGAGCAGCTTGAAATTGAAGCACGGCTGAAAGAGGTAACGGAAACGCTCAATGACAGCTATGAGAAATCGCAGGGCGTGAGGGACTTTCTATCCCTAATCCGCAACTATCAGGGGCTGAAAGAGTTGGACGCAACCATCATAAACGCACTCATAGACAAGATACTTGTTTCGGAACGTGAGAAACTTGCGGACGGGACAGTAAGGCAGGAAATCAAGATTTACTATAAATTCATCGGCTTTGTCGGTGAATTACATATCACACCCACAAAGCGGTGGACGGCGTTAAAGCCTAAAAATTGTACGGTGTGCGGTGTTGAATACGTCCCCAGCTCTGGAATATCAAAGTATTGTCCCGCTTGTGCTAAGAGGATACAGAGGGAGAAATCAAACGAGAGCAAACGCAGGAGTAGGGAGAGGAACCGAAGGGCATGTATTGAACTGTCCGCAAAAAATGACCGACTGACGCCGATCAGGCGTGCCGCACGGCGGACGCCGGTTTTTTCATATCCGGCGGCAAAATCCTTTAAATACGCCTGCACCGGCAGAATATCTATCGGGCCGTTCAAAGAAGGAAACAGCTCCTTAAGCCGCACGGCGCCCATTTTCTGGGAAACCGCCGTCAGCCTTCCCTCCGGAGCGGCGACCACCTCGGTAGAGCCGCCGCCGATATCCAGCACACCGGCCCCCGGATATTCCGCCGCCGCGCCGAGATAGGCAATCTCCGCCTCGGTTTCTCCGGAAATAACCTCGGGCAGAATACCGCACCGCGCGTATACCTGCCGGCAGAACTCCTCCCGGTTTTCCGCTTCCCGCACCATGGCCGTGGCATAGATATAAATATCCGTCTCCGCCGCGCCCAGGCCCCGGGCGGCTTGTACAAAATCGCCGACGGCGCGGACCGTGCGCGCCATCGGCTCCTGCTGTATCAAATTTCCCCGGCCGATTCCCTCGCCCAGCCGCGTGGTCCTCAGAGCTTTTTGTATCCGCTTCTGCAGGCCGTCCTCAACAAGCGCCGCGTACAGCCGCACGGAATTGGTTCCGATATCGATAACGGCCTTTATCATTCTTCCTCCACCACGTCCACGCGGGTCTCGCCCTCCTGCACCATGCCGAAATGGCTGCGCATATATTTATCAATATACTCCAGCGTGCTTTTATCCTCAACATTTTTGAGCATCTTCTGGTATTCTTCCTCCAGCCGGATATTTTCCTCCTGCATAAGCCGTATCTGCTCCCGCTGCTTGGCAAGCACAATTTCCTGGTTGATGTACATATAGCAAAAATATCCCAGCAACCCTATAAGCACCAATGCCGCGCCGATACGCAGATATCTGGGTCTTCTCTTTTTTCTGCCGGCCATGAACGCTGCTCTCTCCTTTACTTGAACAGGCGCTTAACGCCGCCCAGCGACGCAAGCTTTCTATATAGATTATATATAAAACCGGTGAAAAAGTCTATAAAAATTTTTATAAAGTAGCCCGACGTAGCCCTTTCGGCATAAAAACCAACCAGAATTCCCAGAAAAAAGAACCACTGCAGCTCGCCCTTATTGCCGATATACGCCGTAACGGCCGTGGAAAGCAAAAAAAACAGCGAAAACAGCAGATCCGAAACATGGATCAGCACGCCCCTGCGGTTGCGCCGGAAAACATAAAACAGATCATACACCAGCCCCTGCAGAATGCCGCAGCAGATAAACAGCAGAAACAGCGGCGCCTGCCGGCTGCTTTCAAACAGCCTCATTTAAACAGCCTGGAAAAGATTCCGCCCTTATTTTCGGTATCGGAGTATTCCACGCCGTTAATAAAGCCGTCCACCACCATCACGCCGTTATCCAGATCCAGCCTGGAAATATGCAGGTTCTGCCCGTATACCGCAACGCCGCTGCTTTCGCACCGGGCGCACACTTCTCCCTCGTCAAAGCTGTCTACCCGGATAATGCCGCTTAAGGTAATCCGCTCCCGGTTTTCAATGCTTACGCTACTCCGGGCAGAGGCCGCTCTTCTCATTTCCGTCAGTTCATTCATCGTTTCATCCTCCTTTTTGTTAAAAATTATGCGCGCCGGACGCGGGTTATTCCTTTTGATTTTTTATGAATTTTGTTGCGAATAATCAAAATGTATAATATAATATAACAATAAAATTTACAGCATGCCTATAATCCGTGCAGCCTGAAACAGAAGGGTTAGCAGAAAAGTATGATATACACCGTAAACTTGCCCGATGAAAGCGCCACGCTGGCATTGGGTGAAAAAATTGCACAAAATTTAAAAGGCGGCGCGTTCATTGCCCTGCGCGGCGATCTCGGCGCGGGAAAAACCGTATTGGTGAAAGGTATTGCCAAAGGCCTGGGGATTTCCCAGCGGATAACCAGCCCCACATTCCCGATTATGTGCCAGTATTTCGGCACCAGGGAGTTATGCCATTTTGATCTCTACCGCGTTACCGAGGACGACTGCTATGAAATGGGCTTTGACGATTTCTTTTTTGATCCTTCGCTCGTCTGCGCGGTGGAATGGAGCCAGCGCCTGCGCTTTCTGCCGCCGCACACGCTTACCGTTACGCTGACCGTCCGCGGCGACGGCTCCCGTCAGGCGGAAATTACCGACGAAAAGGGTCTGCTAAAGGGGGATATATGAACATACTTGCCATCGATACCTCCAGCGTATGCGCTTCCTGCGCGCTGCTGAAAGAAGACAGAATCATCAGCGAGGCCGCGGTCAGCAACGGTCTGGTGCATTCGCGCTCCCTGATGCCGATGATCGAACAATGCCTGCAGGCGGCAGGTACCGACGCGGAGGAAATCGACGTTTTTGCCTGTGTGGCCGGTCCGGGCTCCTTTACCGGCGTACGCATCGGCGTGTGCGCCATAAAAGGAATGGCGCAGGCTTTCGGCAAGCCCTGCGCGGCGGTCAACACGCTGGACTGTCTGCGTGAAAACCTCCCCTTCGCTCCGCTTGTCTGCCCCATCATGGACGCGCGGCGCGGGCAGGTATACTGTGCCGTATACGAGGGCAGCCGCATACTATTAAACAGCGGCGCTTTGGCGCTGGAAGAGCTTTTGGCTTTTTTAAAGGAGAAAACCTGCGTTTTCTTAGGCGACGGCGTTGCCGTACACAGGGAGGCAATTTCCGCCACGCTGAAGGAGCGCGCCCTGTTTGCTCCGGCACATTTAAACGATACCAGGGCCGCGGCCGCCGCCGTTTTAGCAAAAAAAGCGGCAGAGGAAAACAAGCTGATCTCCGCCGCGGCACTGGAGGCAATTTATCTTAGAAAACCACAGGCGGAAAGAGAATATGCAGCCAAACACAGCCAAGCTTGAAGAAAAATTTTTAGACGGCGTTATGGAAATAGAAAACGAAAGCTTTGCCCATCCCTGGTCCCGCGAGGCCTATCTGGCGGAGCTGAAAAACCCCATGGCCCACTACACGGTGCTTACCGAAGGGGAAACCGTAACTGCCTACGGGGGATTCTGGCATATTCTTGACGAGGGCCACATCACCAACATCGCGGTTAAAAAAAGCGAGCGCGGGCGCGGGCTGGGCTCCATGCTGATGCGTGAGCTGCTTGCCCAGGCGCAGAGGCTGCATATCACGGCGCTTACGCTGGAGGTGCGCATCTCCAACACGGCTGCACAAAAGCTTTACCGAAAATTCGGTTTTGAAAGCGCGGGCATCCGCCCGGGCTATTACCCCGACGGCGAAGGCGCCGTCATTATGTGGCGGGAGGAAATCCATTGCTGACGAAAATTAACGGCTATACCATTCACTATGAACAGTTAGGAAGCGGGCCCGATCTGCTGCTGCTGCACGGCTGGGGATATGACCTCACGCTGCTGATGCCTCTGGCACAGGCGCTGGCACCCTCCTTTCGGGTGACGCTGGCGGATATGCCGGGCCACGGCCTCTCGCCGGAGCCGGAAAAAGCCGTAACCGTTTTTGAATATGCCGAACTTGTATACCATCTGCTGCAAGCCCTCGGCATTGAAAGCACCTGTCTGTTAGGCCACTCCTTCGGCTGCCGTTTGGCCGTTATTCTGGCGGCAAAGCACCCCGAAAAAATAAAAAGAATGGTGCTCTGCGGTGCGGCGGGCGTGCTGCCCAAACGCAGCGCGGCCTATTATCTGAAGGTATACCGCTACAAAGCAGCAAAAATTTTTATCAAAACCTTTGCCCCAGGCAAGCTGAAAAAATGGCAGCAGAGCAAAGGCTCGGAGGATTATCAAAAACTTTCCCCCGTAATGAAGGCCAGCTTTTCGGCCATTGTGAATCAGGATCTTACACCGCTTTTAAAGGATATCCAGGCGCCTGTATTTTTAATCTGGGGCGAAAAGGATACGGCTACTCCGCTGTACATGGCGCAGATCATGGAGCAGAATATTCCCGACTGCGCAAAGGTTGTCTATTCCGGACGGACGCACTACGCTTTTTTAGAGGAACCGGCGCGTACCCTTGCCATTGTAAACACATTTTTTAAGGAGTAGATCATGGATTTTATTTTTTCCTCACCCTACGTAACGGCGGCAAGCCTCCTTTTGGTGCTGTCCCTTTCGGGGCTTACCCTGCTTGCCGCAAAGTACTATATCCATATGCTGCAGCTGGAGGGCTACTTTTTATCCCAGTATACCCGTCATCTGTTTGCCCGCATCCGGAAGCCCGCGCTGCTGTTTCATCCCCAGGAGGCCAAAAAGCCGTTAAAATTCACCGCGCGCGTCGTGCGCCTGTATATCTGCCTGGCACTGGTGACGCTGGCCGTTTCCTCCGTATGCGTTTTTTTTCTGCCGGCGCCTCTCTTTCTTCTGTGCCTTTTACTGCTGCCCTCGGTTTCGCTTCTGGTATTGTTCTGCGCGCTGCTGTGCCTGCCGATAGAAAAGGCCGTTGCCGCCTGGTACGTGCATGACGCAAAAAAGAAGCTCGCCGCCAGAGACGACCTGAAAATCATCGGTATTACCGGCAGCTACGGCAAAACGAGTACAAAATTTATTCTTTCCACAATTCTAAGCGAAAAATTTTCCGTGCTGACGCCGCCTTCGAGCTACAATACCACCCTGGGCGTCGTCCGCGTCATCCGCGAGCGGCTGCAGCCGGACGATGAAATTTTTATCTGCGAAATGGGCTCCCGCCACACGGGCGATATCCGTCAAATCTGTTCCTTTGTCCATCCCGACGCCGCCATTCTCACCTCCATCGGCCCGCAGCACTTAGATACCTTCGGCTCCATCGAGGGAGTAAAAAAAGCGAAGTTTGAGCTGATTGAAGCCTTGGGGCAGGAGGGCACGGCCGTCTTTTCTTCTTCGGGCGAAGAAATTCTTTCGCTGTTTGAAAAAGCCGCCTGCAGAAAGCTATGCGCCGGATTCCGGGAAACAGACGACGTTTTTGCCCAGAATATCTCGGTAGGCTGCAGCGGCAGCGCGTTTACGCTGAAAACCGCTTCCGGACAAAGCACGGAATGCTTTACCCGGCTTTTGGGAACACATAATATTGCCAATATCACCGCCGCCGCCGCCATGGCGCTGGAAATGGGCATGACACTGGAGGAAATCTCCCGGGGAATCAGCAAGATTCAGCCGATAGAGCACCGCCTGCAGATCGTTGCTTCCAAGCCGGTAACCATTATCGACGATGCGTTCAATTCCAGCCCCAACGGCGCAAAGGCCGCTCTGGAGGTTTTGGGCCGCTTTACCGGGCGCAGAATCATCGTTACGCCCGGATTTGTGGAGCTGGGTGACCGGGAAGAGCAATACCATCTGGAGCTGGGGCGCGCCATTGCCCAAAACGCCGATATTGCAATTCTGGTGGGCAAAAAGCGCACCGAAAAAATCAAAGAAGGAATCGGCAGCTTTGCGGGCACGGTCTATACCGTCTCCTCGCTTAAGGAAGCCACCGAAATTTTAGGCAGAATTTCCGTCACAGGCGACGTCGTTTTATTTGAAAACGATCTGCCGGACAATTATAATGAATAAGGAGTTTGAATGATGTTGAACGTAGCGGTATTTTTCGGAGGAAGATCCGTCGAGCACGATGTTTCCATCGTAACGGCGCAGCAGCTGATGCAGAATATCAACAGAAAGACCCATAAGGTCATTCCCGTGTATATTACGCGCGACGGGGACTGGTTCAGCGGCGCAAAGCTGACCTCCATCGAAGCCTTTCAGCACTTTGACAAGGGCGACAAAGATCTCACCCGCGTATATATTCCCGCCAATACCAGGGCAAAGCAGCTCTACCGCTTTCATACGGAAAAAAAGCTGTTTCACAAAGCCGACCCGGTGTTTGAAAAAATCGACGTGGCCGTTTTAGCCATGCACGGCCTGAACGGCGAAGACGGCACGCTGCAGGGACTGCTGGAGCTGGCGGATATTCCCTATACCAGCAGCGGCGTACTGGGCTCGGCCGCCGGTATGGACAAAATTCTGATGAAGGCCGCATATATCGGTGCGGGCCTGCCGGTGCTGCCCTATACCTTTTTTGACCGCGGCGCCTGGAAAAAAGACCCCGAGGCAGCCCTGAACGCCTGTGAGGCAAAGCTGAAATATCCCATGTTCGTCAAGCCCTCAAACCTGGGCTCGAGCATCGGCATCAGCAAAGCGCACGACCGAACGGAGCTGAAAAAAGCCATTGAAACGGCCGCCGCATATGACCGCCGCATTTTAGTGGAACAGGGGCTGGATTCCCCCAAGGAGATCAACTGCTCGGCGATGGGCTTCGGCAGCGACGTAACCGCCTCGGTATGCGAAATGCCGTATAACGCCGACGAATTCCTTACCTTTTCCGATAAATATTTAAACGGCGGCAAAAATCAGGCCAGCATGGAGGCGCTTGCCCGCCGCATTCCCGCGCCGATTCCCGAGGAAATGACGCAGAAAATCCGGCAGATGTCGGTGGATATCTTCAAGCTGATGGACTGCAAGGGCGTGGTGCGCATCGATTACATCTGCGACGCCGACCTGAAAACCCTTTACGTAAACGAAATCAACACAATCCCCGGCTCGCTTGCCTTTTATCTGTGGGAGCCGCTGGGAATCAGCTATGAAAAGCTCATCGATAAGCTCATCGACTATGCCATGCTGGCCCACAAGGCAAAAAAGGACAACAATTTCGCCTTTGATTCGCAGATCATAGCCAAATTTGCCTCCGGCAGCCAAAAAGGCGGCAAGGGCTGGTTTGCCAAGACGGGAGCCTCTACATGAAGCGGATTCTGGTTCTGCTGCTGAGTCTGACGCTGCTCTTTTGCGGCTGTGTTTCCTCCGCCGATCGGGAATTGGTACAGGATACCATAACCGGCTACTTTTCCTCTCTCCGCGCAGGCGACTACGCCTCGGCAAACGCGCTTACCGTACAGGCCGACGAAACGATCACTGCCGCCATTGAAAAAAGTGATATTAACGATTACATTTTTGCAGATATCTCCTACGAAATATGGGGAATCGAAAAAGGGGAGGACGGCCTGTTTTACGTGGACCTGGTGGTACGGCAGCTCAGTCTGAAAAAAGTGTATGAAAGCACCGTCCGGGAATATAACGACTATATCATCCGCGCCAATACGGAGGGCAAAATTTTTACCGATGAAGCCCTGGAGGAAAAATGGAACGAAATCTTTTTAAAGCATGTAAAAGAAACCCATGACCGCACCTCACTGCGGTGCACGGTTCCCGTACGGATAGAAGAGACTTCCGCCGTAATTCTAATGACGGCGCCGTTCCGCAACTGCCTTTTCGGCGGTGAGCTGGACGCGATCAACGCGTTGAAGGACGCATCCTGAACGCAGGATACAAAAAAGGAGGATGAATATGAACGAATTACAAACCAAACTTCTGCAGCTGCTTCACACCAACGGCAAGCTGACCGCTGCCGAGCTTGCCGTTATGCTGGGAGAATCCGAGGCAGACCTTACGGCACAGATTGAAGAAATGGAAAAAAGCGGTCTCATTATGGGCTACAGTGCCGTAATCAATACCGAAATGCTTCCCGACGACCGGGTCAGCGCGCTGATTGAAGTAAAAATAACCCCCCAGCGTGACCGGGGCTTTGACTCCATTGCCAAGATGATCTATTCCTTTCCCGAGGTCAAATCCTGCTATTTAATGAGCGGTGCCTTTGACCTGATGGTAATTGTGGAGGGCAAAAATATCAAAGAGGTAGCCAGTTTTGTATCCGAGCGCCTTTCCGTGCAGGACAACGTACTCAGCTGCGCTACGCACTTTATTTTAAAGCGCTATAAGCAGGACGGGAACATCTTTGCCGGCAGCGAATCCGATACCAGACAGGCGGTGTCACCGTGAACTGGAAGGACAAAATATCACCGAATATCCAGGCCATTCCGCCCTCAGGAATCCGGAAATTCTTTGATATTGTAAAAACCATGCCCGACGCGATTTCCTTAGGCGTCGGCGAGCCGGATTTTATTACGCCCTGGCATATCCGGGATTCCGCCATCGAATCCATCCGCAGCGGAGAAACGGCCTATACCTCTAACGCGGGAACGCCGGAGCTGCGCGGCGCGATTGCCGCCTATATGAAAGCGCGCTTTAACCTGGAATATAACCCGGCCGGAGAGATGCTGGTTACCGTAGGCGCTTCAGAGGCCATTGATCTGGCGCTGCGGGCAATAATCAACCCCGGCGATGAGGTTATCATTCCCGATCCCAGCTATGTTTCCTATATGCCCAACGTGGCCATGGTATACGGCGTGCCCGTACCGGTTCCCACAAGGGCCGAGGATGATTTTCGGATAACGCCGGAAGAGATCGAACGGGCAGTTACCGAAAAAACAAAGGCCATCATTCTGCCCTATCCCAACAATCCCACCGGCGCGGTGATGCACCGAGAGCACCTGGAGGGGATTGCCCAGGTAATAGAAAAGCATGACCTCATCGTCATCTCGGACGAGATCTACTCTGAGCTCACCTACGGCTCTAACCATGTGTCCATTGCTTCCATCGGCAATATGCGCCGCCGCACGATTCTCATCAACGGCTTTTCCAAGTCCTTTGCCATGACGGGCTGGCGGGTAGGCTTTGTCTGCGCGCCCGAGGAAGTGCTTGCGCCGATGCTGAAAATCCATCAATATGTTATCATGTGCGCTTCCACCATGAGTCAGGCAGCCGCAGAAAACGCGCTGACCGCCGGCTTTGCCGACGGGTTTGCCGATATCAAAAAAATGCACGACGATTACGATATGCGCCGCCGCGTCATCTACCGGCAGCTCAACGATATGGGGCTTTCCTCCTTTGAGCCCAAGGGCGCTTTCTACATATTCCCCTGTATCCGTTCCACCGGACTGACCAGCGACGAATTTGCCACCCGCCTTTTAGAGCAGCAGCGGGTAGCCGTAGTTCCCGGTACGGCTTTCGGCCCCAGCGGTGAGGGCTTTGTGCGCTGCAGCTATGCCTCCTCCTTAAAAAACATCAACGAGGCCATGGCGCGTATCCGTCTTTTTCTGGAGAGTCTGCATGTTTAACATCGTATTGGTAGAACCCGAAATTCCCTATAACACGGGCAATATCGCCCGCACCTGCGCCGCCGCGGGAGCGGCGCTGCACCTTGTGCGGCCCCTGGGCTTTTCGCTGGATGACAAAAATCTGAAGCGGGCCGGCCTGGACTACTGGCATCTGCTGGATATCCATTATTACGACAGCTTTGCCCAGGTAAAGCAGCAATACGCCGGCGCGCCGTTTTTTTACGCCACCACCAAAGGCGGCACCGTATATTCCGATGTTTTCATGCCCGACGGATGCTTTCTGGTATTCGGCAAGGAAACCAAAGGCCTGCCGGAGGAGCTTCTGCGGGAAAACGCCGCTTCCTGCATCCGTATTCCCATGGTGCCCGAGGCCCGCTCCCTGAACCTTTGCAACAGCGCGGCCATCGTGCTTTATGAAGCGCTGCGGCAAAATCATTTTCAAAACATGCAATGCTTCGGAAAGCTAAAGGGAATTGCTTTTTAGCACAAGTACAAAAAACTCCAAGCCAAAACTGTGGTGCCGAAATCTCTAAATATTTCTATAAAACAGCCTTCTCATTTTTTAGAGAGGGCTATTTCACTTTAAGTACAGCAAATAAATGGTCTTGCAATATGTTCTCCCTAAATTTCTTTTGGTATAATTGCATAAAAATTACATATCTTTATTATTATATTGACATAGGAAGCTCCTATTTTTTATGCTACAATATAGTTCAAAGGAGATAGAATCCATGACGGAACAAAAATTGCTGATGCTGTCGAAAAAAATAAAAGATTCCGCGGTCGCTTTTCATC
>CAJMLN010000054.1 GCA_905214315.1 uncultured bacterium
AAAAATTAATGGTAGATTTTTTTACAGATATTTTTCTTTCAAATCTATCCCTCAAAATCCGCCTATGAAATTTTAACGTTTTACAAAAATTTCACCTTTTTTCATTTGACAGTATCTTTCGGTTTTTTTATAATAGTTAACGTGTTAATTATTAACATGTTAACTATTTTAGTAAGGAGGGAGCCTGCTTGGCCGAAAAAGAGCATTACCTTTCCGTGCAGCGTAAATTTATTCAAATTAACCGCCTGCACCGCACCATCATGGATAAAGCCATCGGCGCTACTGGAGTACACCGAAGTCAGCATATGCTGCTGGTGTACCTTTCACACACGCAAAGCGCACCGACGCAAAAGGAAATCGCCGATGCTTTTCAAATCAGTTCCGCCGCCGTAGCCGTCGCACTCAAAAAAATGGAACAAAACGGTTATATTTCCCGTATTTCTTCCAACGGCGATATGCGCTGCAACAAAATAACGATAACCGAAAAAGGCTACGAAATTTTAAAAACTACAAAAAAAATGGTAGATGCTATCGATTCCGCAATTTACGCCGGATTCACCAAAGAGGAATTATCCACTTTTTCTGCCTGTCTGGATAAAATGCAGGAAAATCTTTTAAAGCTTTAACACAAGTATATAAAAAGGAGATGACAAATATTGAAACGATGGTTCAAATACATCAAACCATACCTACCGGCCTTTATTTTAGGTCCGCTGTGTATGATTGTAGAGGTAATCGGCGAAGTGCTGATGCCCAAGCTGCTGGCGCTGATTATTGATTACGGCGCCGGCGACAAGGAAGCGCCGGTCTTTATTCAAAAGCTGTACGATCTGTTCGGCACGGACAGCGGCTTTATCGTCGCCATTATGACCGGCATGATTCTCACCGCCCTTTTAATGATGATAGGCGGCGTAGGCGGCGCTTGGTTTGGCGCCAAGGCCTCAGTCAATTTTGCAGCTGACCTGCGCTGCGACGTTTATAAGAAAGTGCAGAAATTTTCTTTTTCCAATATTGATAAATTCCAAACCGGCTCACTGGTGACCCGGCTTACCAATGATATTACGCAGGTACAGAATTTTATCAATGTCCTTCTGCGCATGGCACTGCGTGCGCCGGGTATGCTGATCGGCGCGCTGATCATGGCCATCATGCTCAATCCTTCGCTTACCGTAGTGCTGGGCGTTTCTATTCCTCTGATGCTAATAGTAATCGCCTTTCTGATCTCCAAAGGCTTTCCGCGTTTTTCCAGGATGCAGGAAAAAATTGACGCGCTCAACTCCACCGTCCAGGAGAACATCACAAACGTACGTGTAGTAAAAAGCTTTGTTCGGGAGGACTTTGAAAAAGATAAATTTTCCCGTGCCAACAGCAATTTAAGAAAAGCCGGCTTCAGCGCCATGAGCATTATGATTTTCATCTCTCCGCTGGTCACTTTTTTCATGAATGCAACTACTATCGCTGTTTATTGGTTTGGTGGAAATATGGTGATATCCGGCAGTATGTCTCCCGGGGATTTGACAGCCTTTATTACCTACATTACACAAATTCTGATGTCCTTAATGATGGTAACCATGCTGTTTATGATGCTTTCCCGTGCGCTGGCCTCCACCAAACGTATCGCTGAAGTATTAGATGAAAAAATCGATATCTCCGATGGAAGCGCCTCCAAAGAGCTCACCGTGCAGAACGGCCGGATCGAATTTAAAAACGTCTCCTTCCGCTATTATAAAAACAGCGAGGAAAAGGTCCTGGATTCCGTCAGCTTCACCATTCCCCCGCGGGCAACGGTGGGGATTATCGGCTCCACCGGCTGCGGAAAAACCACGCTGGTTTCCATGATTCCGCGTCTGTACGATGCAGACGAAGGAGAGGTGCTGATTGACGGCGTCAACGTAAAGGACTATTCCCTTTTCCAGCTGCGCGAAAGCGTGGGCATGGTTCTGCAAAAAAACGTGCTTTTTTCCGGTACAATTGAAGAAAATCTACGCTGGGGCGATGAAAACGCCTCGGATGAAGAAATTCGCGCTGCGGCCGAAAGTGCGCAGGCGGATAAATTTGTATCCTCCTTCCCCAAGGGCTATCAAACAGATCTGGATCAGGGCGGCACCAACGTCTCCGGCGGACAAAAGCAGAGGCTCTGCATTGCGCGCACCCTGCTGAAGAAGCCCAAAATCATTATTTTGGACGATTCCACCAGCGCAGTGGATACCGCTACCGAAACACAAATACGCACGGCCTTTAAAACCAATCTTTCCGACGCAACAAAAATTATCATTGCGCAGCGGATCAGCTCCGTCATGGATGCAGACATGATTCTTGTAATGGATAACGGAAAAATAACCGGTATCGGTACGCATGAACAGCTTTTAAAAGAAAATACCGAATACCAAGAAATTTATTATTCTCAAATGGATAAGGAGGCATAATCATGAAGCGAACCTTAGAAGACCTCCAGAAGCAATACAGCAAAACCGCTTCCGGTTCCGCCGGCGGCAGAATGATGGGGCCCGGCGGTCCCCGGCGGGGAGGGCCGCACGCCAGCGGAAAGCCCAAAAACACGTCTGCCACGGTAAAACGGCTTTTTTCCTATATTGCCGAGCACAAATTTAAATTGATTCTTGTATTTTTACTGATGCTCACCAGCAGCATAACCTCCCTGATCGGTTCCTACAACCTGCGTCCGATCATCAATCACATTACCGACGGTGCAACCTCCGCGGCGGACAGAATCGCTTATCTGGGCCAGACGCTGATTATTTTGGGTATTATCTATCTGGTAGGCGTATTTGCTACATACCTTCAGAACCGCATCATGGTCACCGTTTCGCAAAGCTCTATCGAAAAGCTGCGCAACGATCTGTTCTGCAAGCTGCAGACGCTGCCTACCCGATATTTCGATTCCAATCCCACCGGTGAAATTATGAGCCGCTTTACCAACGACATCGATAATATCGACAATATGATCAACCAGACGCTGACCAGCCTGATTTCCGGCGCCATCCAGCTGATCGGCACCTTTATTGTAATGGTTTCCACCAACATCTGGCTCACCCTGATCACAATTGTATTCATCCCTATCTTTACCCTGGGTGGCGGACTCATTGCCAAAAAGTCAAGCAAATATTACGGCGGCCAGCAGGCAGCTTTGGGCGCGATAAACGGCTATATTGAGGAAACCGTCAACGGTGCCAAGGTCATCAAGGTCTTCAATCACGAAGAGACCTGCACAGAAGAATTTGAGCTCTTAAACAACGATATGCGCCAAAAGCAGTTGAAAGCACAGTTTTACGGCGGTATTATGGGGCCGATTATGGGCAATACCAGCCAGATCAGCTATGCTGTCACCGCAGGAATCGGCGGTCTGATGTGCCTGACCGGGAATTTTGATGTAGGCGGCCTTTCCGTTTTCTGCGGCTATTCCCGTAACTTTTCAATGCCCATCAACACGATCTCCCAGCAGATGAGCACAATCTTTGCCGCGCTTGCCGGTGCAGAGCGCGTATTCCGCGTCATGGATACCGCGCCGGAGGAACCCGACAGAGAAAATGCGGCGGACATGGCACAAATAGAAGGCAACGTCGTTTTAGACGACGTAACCTTCGGGTATGTACCGGAAAAGATAATCTTAAAACATATTTCCCTAAGTGCTAAGCCGGGGCAGAAAATTGCCTTTGTAGGCTCCACCGGAGCGGGTAAAACCACAATTACCAACCTCCTGAACCGTTTTTATGATATCGAAGAAGGCACCATTACCATTGACGGCGTTAATATTCTGGATATTCAGCGGAGCGTGCTGCGTAAAAATATCGCAATGGTCCTGCAGGACACCCATTTATTCACCGGAACGGTAATGGAAAATATCCGTTACGGCCGACTCGACGCCACGGACGAAGAGGTCATCGCCGCGGCAAAAACCGCCAGCGCGCATTCCTTCATTCTGCGCCTTTCCGATGGCTATAATACAATGATCGAAGGTGACGGCTCCAATCTTTCACAGGGACAGCGGCAGCTGCTGAATATCGCCCGCGCGGCATTAAGCAAAGCGCCGATCCTCGTTCTTGATGAAGCTACCAGCTCAGTAGATACGCGAACGGAGCGCCATATTGAACACGGTATGAACCGATTGATGAAGAACCGCACTACGTTTGTCATCGCTCATCGCCTCTCCACCGTACGCAATGCCGATATGATTATGGTTTTGGAAAATGGTGAAATCATTGAGCGGGGAAGCCATGAAGAATTATTAAAGCTGAAAGGACGTTATTATGAGCTGTATACCGGCATCAAAGAACTGGATTAAAGTTCCGGCAATCCTCCTTTCCGTTCTGCTCCTCTGCAGCTGCACCGGCAAAGGAGAGGAAGAACAGGACTCTGTTCCGCACGAGGACACGCTCAGCGGCGAGCTGGAAGGATATTCCTTTACTCAAACAGATTTGCAGACCGATACCGTAAAATTAGAGATGACCAACGGGGAAGTCATTTTAATGGAGCTATACCCCCAGGAAGCGCCGGAGACCGTAAAAAACTTTAAAAAGCTTATAGAGAAAAAGTATTATGACGGCTTGCTCTTTCACCGCGTGGTAAAGGATTTTGTCATACAGACCGGTGATCCCACCGGAACGGGCTCCGGCGGCTCCAGCGAGAAGATTTACGGAGAATTCGGTATCAACGGATTTTCAAATCCCATAGAGCACACCCGCGGAACACTCTCCATGGCACGCCTTTCTCATGATTATAACAGCGCTTCCTCGCAATTTTTTATCTGCCATCAGGACGCGCCTTCTTTAAACGGAAGCTATGCCGCCTTCGGGCGGGTCATTGCCGGAATGGATACGGTGGACAAAATCGCCGCTGTAAAAACCGACAGCCGCGGCTATCCCCATACGCCGCAAAAAATAGCCTCCATACGATTTGTAACCGTTACAAAAGCATAACATACGGCCGGAAATATTTCCGGCCGTATATTTTATCTGAGCGCCTCTACGGTCTACGCGCTCAGCCGCCAATCTGTAAAATCCTCATCTTTTCCGGCTGTATGCCGGCTGTATTTCACACAAGAGACCGTCCTTTTGCTCGCTCTGCTCCTCCGCCTTTTTTCCCTCCTTTTCTTCCGCATCCACAGATCTATACCTATATTACAGCCTATCCAAAGCATAAATACCATCAGCGTTCCCATTTTTAAGCTCCTCCGTTCTTTTTTACAAGTCTATTATATAAAAACAAAAGTCCGTTAAAACGGACTTTGAAGAAAAAAAAACGGATTTTTTATTCTGTTTATAAAACAATACTTTTTGCCAAGCCCTTTGCCTGCCGTTCGGGATGCGTTGCCCTGAAAAAAGCGGCTGTTCCGGTTAAAAAGCGTGAGGCAAACACCCTTATACATATAAAAAGGCTTCAGCGCTTTGCGCTGAAGCCCTCCTGTATTTACAGAAAACCTGAATTTTAATACATACCGCCCATTCCGCCGGGAGCAGCCGGTGCCGGCGGTTCCGGCGCGGGAATATCCGCAACCAGGCATTCGGTGGTAAGCATTGTGGACGCAACGCTTGCAGCATTGGTCAGAGCCGTACGGCTTACCTTGGTAGGATCGATAATACCCTTTTCTACCATATTGCAGTATTCGTCGTTTGCTGCGTCATAACCATAGTTGGCATCATGATTTTCCAATACCTTTGCCACAATAACAGATCCTTCCAGACCCGCGTTGACAGCAATCTGCCGCATGGGCTCCTCAATGGCCCGAAGCACGATAGCCGCACCGGTCTTGGCGTCGCCGGCCAATGTCTCCATATGCGCCTTTACCGCCGGCGCTACGCTGAGCAGAGCCACACCGCCGCCGGGAACGATACCCTCTTCCACAGCAGCCTTTGTAGCCGCCAGGGCGTCTTCAATGCGCAGCTTCTTCTCTTTCATCTCCACTTCCGTAGCAGCGCCAACCTGTACAACGGCTACACCGCCGGCCAGCTTAGCCAAACGCTCCTGAAGCTTCTCTTTATCATAGTCACTGGTCGTTTCGGCGATCTGTGCCTTAATGGACTGTACTCTTGCCGCAATATCGTCCTTGCTGCCGGCCCCCTCAATGATAGTGGTATTTTCCTTATCCACCTTTACTACGCGCGCCGTTCCCAGAAGATCCATTGTGGCATCCTTGAGTTCAAGGCCCAGTTCCTCGGAAATAACCTGGCCGCCGGTCAGTACAGCGATATCCTGCAGCATGGCCTTTCTTCTGTCGCCGAAACCAGGAGCTTTGACGGCAACCACGTTAAAGGTACCGCGCAGCTTGTTTACCACCAGTGTTGCCAGCGGCTCACTCTCAATATCGTCGGCAATGATCAGCAGCTTTTTGCCCATCTGAACGATCTGCTCAAGAATCGGCAGGATTTCCTGAATATTCGTAATCTTTTTATCGGTAATTAAAATCAGCGGATTGTCCAGCACCGCTTCCATTTTATCGGTATCGGTAACCATATAGGAAGAAGCATAGCCGCGGTCGAACTGCATTCCCTCTACCAGGCCAAGCTCCGTCTTCATGGTCTTGGACTCCTCAACCGTGATAACGCCGTCCTTGCCCACTTTTTCCATGGCGTCGGCAATCAGGCTTCCGATCTCATTATCGCCCGCAGAAATTGCAGCAACCTGCGCGATTGCGGTTTTATTTTCAATGGGCTTGGAAATCTTTTTAAGCTCGTCCACGGCTACTTCTACCGCGGAAAGAATACCCTTGCGCAGTACCATCGGATTGGCTCCGGCAGCCACGTTCTTGGCACCCTCGCGGAAAATTGCCTGCGCAAGCACCGCAGCGGTAGTAGTACCGTCACCGGCCACGTCATTGGTCTTTACAGAAACCTCTTTTACCAGCTGGGCTCCCATATTCTCAAAGGGATCCTCCAGTTCAATTTCCTTGGCAATGGTTACACCGTCGTTATTGATCAGCGGCGAACCATATTTTTTATCCAGAACCACATTGCGTCCTTTAGGACCCAAGGTAATTTTTACGGTGTCTGCCAGAATATCTACACCAGTCTGAAGCGATCTGCGCGCTTCCTCACCATATTTAAATTGTTTTGCCATAATCTTATCCCCCTTATTCCTCTATAACGCCTAAAATATCACTTTGGCTGATTACCATGTACTCGGTGCCGTCAAGCTTTACGGTAGTGCCGGCATACTGGCTGTAAACAACCTTTTGGCCTACGCTTACCTGCATCACAACCTCTTTGCCGCCCACCATGCCTCCAGGTCCTACGGCGATTACATCGGCAAACTGGGGCTTTTCTTTCGCGGTACCGGTCAAAACGATTCCGCTTTTGGTGGTCTCTTCCGCCTCACAGTTTTTGATGACTACTTTGTCAAACAATGGTCTTATCTTCATGTCTATCTCCTCCTTTAATTATTAGCACTCATCTCTGTCGAGTGCTAACACCCTTATCATACATATTTTACCATGCTTAGGCAAACTCTATTCTTTCCCGTTTCAAGCAGTTTTCATACAGTTATATAGTAAAATATCCTATTTTCTATGTTTTTCTCTTATTTTCTATTATTTTTACTTATTGTTTCATATTCAAATGCGCCCGCCGCTCTTCTTCCAGCTTGCGCACCCGGGCTTTCAGATTTTTTACCTCTGCCTGAAGCGCAAATAACGTACGCTGCTGCATATAAACCTCCTGCATAACCCCCGCCTGCGGTACAGGAGCCTCTGGTATTCTTATATAAGGAAACGGCGACGAGAGAATCATATGTTTTTCTTCCCCAGCCGTACAGACAATATATTCCTTTTCCCCCCTGGGCGGAGACACTTCGCCGCTATAGTGCCAGGTTCCATTAAAGGCAAGCACTTTCAGCTTTCCCTCGCACCGATACAGCAGCCGCTCTCTTTCCACCGCATAAATACTGTTCCCTGCAGTAAGCTCATCGCTGCCGCAATAAATTGTTCCGCCGCTTTCAAACAAAATATTCTCTCCGCAAAGCTGCGCATAGGTCATCGGCTGCTGCGCTTCAAAAACTATATTCTGTGAATCATATGCGTTAATGAGCACATAGGAACTTTTGCTTTTTTCCATTACATACCCACGTTCTCCCCGTTTGCTCACACACAGCAAATATAGTTCATTTACCGAAGTATAAATATTTTTTCCATGCCAGCCGTCTTCATCGGCGCTGTATTCAATACACGCGCAGCCCTCGCGGCTTTTTACACAATAATTTAAAATCAGCTGTGTTCCCGCGGTAACAATCACACTGGTAATTTCAAAGGATGCGGGCAGGTGCATCAGGTGCGTCGTGCTTGTCTTGCCGTCGCTCCAGCGGATATAGGTAAGCGTGTTCGCGGTAACCGCCGCAATATGTACCGTACCGTTTTTGTCAATATCGGCACTGAATAATCTGCACTCATGCGAGGTAAGCACCGAAGAAAAAACCGCGCGCTCCTCCTTTGCAACAATCAAAGAAAGCTGCTTCTTTCCATTCAGGCCTATTTTATATAAATGCTCTGTATCGCTTAAAACATATTCTCTCATTTCAATCTCCCCTTAACACCATATTCTTTTAATATTATATTGAACTTTTTACCGTTTTATGTTATGATATAAACGTTTAAAGCAAGGGGTTTTTGCATGAAAATTTTTACTGTTTCCGACCTTCACCTCCCCGGAGGAATGGATAAAACCATGGATATGTTCGGTCCCGGCTGGCAGGGACATTGGGATAAAATCCGCGAAGATTGGCAAAAGCGGGTAGAACAGGACGATATCGTGCTGATTGCCGGCGACATTTCCTGGGCTATGCAGCTAAACGACGCGCTGGAGGATTTACATTCGATCGGTGCGCTGCCGGGCAAAAAAATATTGATCCGCGGCAACCATGATTACTGGTGGAGCAGCGTAACCCGCATCCGCCAGCTTCTGCCTGAAAATATGTTTGTGCTGCAAAATGACGCCCTCAAAATAGGTGATTTTGTTTTCGCGGGCACTCGAGGCTGGATGGAAACAGCTTCAGCGGAGGATAAAAAAATCTTTGCCCGCGAAAAGCTGCGTTTGGACCTCACCCTTTCGGCCGCAAAAAAGCTATGTACGGACGCATCGGTTTTAATCACCCTTCTGCACTACCCGCCGGTCATCGGCCGGACGCGCTTTAACGAGTTCTGCGGCAAAATGGAACAATACGGCGTAAAGTACTGCATTTACGGTCATCTGCACGGCGCAGCGCCGATAGAGAGCGAACGCACGGTACATAACGGCATTACTTATATACTTTCTTCCTGCGATATGATCGGCTTTCAATTGCGGGAAGTTTTATAAACGGAGGAGATTATGATAAAAATTTACGAAGCCCCCTATGCGGGCTGGAACAAATGCCTTTTTATTGAAAATGATTTCGTGCAGCTGGCAGCGACCCTTGAGGTAGGCCCCCGGATCATTCGTTACGCTTTGAAAAACGGTGAGAATATGTTTTGCGAAAAAGCCGATCAGATCGGCACCACCGGCGGGGATGAATGGAAAATCTACGGTGGCCACCGGCTCTGGCATTCGCCGGAGGTTCGTCCACGCACCTATCCGGCGGACAATTTCCCCGTAACCTATACCGTCCAAGACTCTTCGGTAACGCTTACGCCGCCGGCAGAGGAGCTTTCCCGTACGCAGAAGCAAATCGTGATTTCCTTAAGCGAAAACTCCAGCCGCGTTATCGTGGAGCATCGCATTACGAATATCGGTGCCTGGGACATCGACATGGCGCTTTGGGCGCTCACGGTATTGGATAACGGCGGACTCGAGGTCATTCCCGAGCCGGAAAACTACGACGCGCTGCTGCCCAACCGCAGGATTTCCCTTTGGCCTTATTCCAAGCTGAACGATTCCCGCGTTTATTTTGGTGAAAAATTCATTACACTTCTATCCGATCCCAAAAAAGAAGAGCCGTTTAAAATAGGGCTAGACAATCCCTGCGGCTGGGTGGGTCTCTTTAACAAGGACTGCCTGTTCATCAAACGGTATCCGGTGGAGCCCGAAGCGGAATATCCCGATTTCGGCGTATCGTTTGAATCTTATATCTGCGATTATATGACCGAATGCGAAAGTCTTTCGCCCATGATGCGGCTCTCTCCCGGTGCAATGGGCGTCCATGTGGAGGAGTGGGAGCTGCTGCCCTGCAAAATGCCGGAGGCAAAAGATGAAAAAGCGCTGGAAGATATTTTTAATCGCTATATAAAATAGCCGCAAAAAACATGCGGCTGCAAAAAAACCTTTCCGGATACCACACCGGCTGATGCTTTTCGCAGGGAACATTGCAATGTTCCCTGCTTCTTCTTTTATCTCCGGCCATATCTTTTGTTTTTATAAAGTATGGCTGTTCCTGCCAAAAAAGTTTCCGCCGAACAGGATTTCATTCAATAATGCTAAAAAGCAATATAATTGACAATAATATATAAGATGTGATATTATATTAAAGTATAGATATTCTTTTATTTTGTTTTTTACGGAGTTCTGATTTTTATATATGGAAAATATTATTGACGAGCTTGAAACCGCACCATCTCAGGCTTCCAAGCGCAATAGAATCTATGATGTTCCCGATATCGGTGTTCTGCCCAAAAAGCCTTTTTACAGCTTTTGCAAGCGCCTTTTCGATATCATCATTTCTATCCTGGCACTGCTTCTTCTGGCCGTGCCTATGGTTATTGTTGCCATTGTAATTGTATGCGATTCCAAGGGACCCGCTATTTACAGGCAGGAGCGGTTAGGTAAAAACGGAAAATCCTTTATGCTGTACAAGTTTCGCTCCATGCATCTGGACGCGGAGGATAACGGTGCCCAGTGGGCCTGCGAAAATGATACCCGCTGTACCCGCATCGGTCATTTTTTAAGAAAATCACGAATTGACGAGCTTCCCCAGTTTTTTAATATTCTCGCTGGCCAAATGAGTCTTGTAGGGCCGCGGCCGGAGCGTCCTTATTTCTACAATGAATTTGAGCAGTATATCCACGGATTCTCCCAGCGGCTAAAGGTCGTTCCCGGTCTTACGGGCCTGGCACAGGTAAACGGCGGTTATGATCTTCTGCCGGAGGAAAAAATCGTATACGATATGGAATATATCCGGTCCCGCTCTTTTTTGCTGGATATAAAATGCATTATAAAAACCATCGCCGTCATCTTTAATCATAACGGTGCAAGATAATATGGAACAAAAGAATATCTTAATTATAAGCCCGTTTTTTTTTGATTATCACAACCGCATCAAGCGGGCTCTGGAAGATCGCGGAGCCTGCGTTGACGTAGTGGACGAGCAGCCCTCCCACAACGCTTTTGCGCGGATTATGATGCGGATGGATATTCCCCTGTATCACCATACTATCCGCCGTTATTTCCGGCATATTTTTTCGTCTTTGAAAAAAGATTACGATTATATTCTTTTTATTAAATGCGAAGCCCCTACGATAGAAGTTCTGCAGGAATTTCGGAAAAAA
>CAJMLN010000055.1 GCA_905214315.1 uncultured bacterium
GACCCGAGAACGGGACGGTTTATCAATGCGGATGAAGTAGAGTACTTGGGCGAAGGTGCGGAGTTTTCCTGTAACCTGTATGCGTATTGTGATAATAATCCGGTGATGCAGACAGATGTAGATGGAAAATTTTCAGAAGTACTATCTTTTGTGGGCACTGGTTTTTTAGCAGGAGTTGCTTTTGGAATAAAATCTTTAGTTACAGGAGTTGTTGCTTTTGCCACTGCGATTACGCCGGTTGGTTGGGCTGTAATTGCAGGTGTAGCAGTTATTGCTGCGGTTGGTACGATTATATATTATGGTGAGCATACTAAAAATGCCAGAAAGAGTACTAAACAAAAGCATGAAGAAGGGCAAGCCAGAAAAAAGAGGGATCAGGGAGGAGAAAAAGGTGATGCGCGAAGAAAACCAAATCCAAATAAAAAGAGGAGAGGAAGATAGTTTTAAGGATATTTTAACAGAGCTGTATCAATCACAACAAATAGCATTAATTTATACAAATGAAGAAGAAACGGATAAATTTTTTGTAGGATATGTGAATCAAATGTTTTCAAATCAAGTAATTGTTAATAATATATCTCCATATGGAAAATATGATGGCTTTTGTATAAAAATGTTGGAGGATATATATAGAATTGAAATAGGTTCACAATATGCAAAAAAAATAGAGCGATTATCTCAATATTATAATGTAAAGCATGATACTATAGAAATAGTAGATAATAATGGAATTGCTTCTTTGCTAAATTATGCAAAAAAGTATAATAAAATTCTATCTATAGGCTTGTTACAAAGTGAATTTGTTGATGTAGTTGGCTTTGCGGAAGAAATTAATTTAAAGCAATGTAAAATTCGGGAAATAGATCAATATGGAGTGGAAGACGGTGTATGTACAATACAAGTAGAGGATATTACATATATAAGTTGTGATGGTGAAGAAGAATTTTCAAGAAGTCTTTTATATGACATACAAAAGCGGAATAAATAATTCATTTATTTAGGAAACAGAGACACTGTAAAACAGTGTCTTTGTTTTATATTTTTTGTAAAATATAAAGTAATAAGTAAATTTAATCTATAAGTTAAAATCTTGAAAAGTAAAAATATATATGATATAATATCTTAAAAGAGTAACGAATTTAATTGCGGGAAACATAGCAACGATAGGAACGAGTGAGTCGGGCTGTGAGAAAACGCACGGATACTGGTATGATCGGTTTAACCGTTTAACGCGGGAGGATAACTGCGAGGCGAACCGCCGGTACGAATACACGTATGACTGGAAAGGGAATATTACCGGGAAAAAGGAATATGAGCTGGATACGGGCACGCTGCTGAGCACAAAGAGCTATACGTACCGCAGCAGCGGGTGGACGGATCCAGTGTACAGCATAGTTTGAAATTCAGCAAACCACAAGTCCTGAACAGAATAAAAATTTAAGATTTTGCGGAGCCTGGCGTTAATCAATGCCAGGTTCTATTTTTGCCGAATCCATGCGAGAAGAGGTTTTCACCTTTAAAATGAAACTCTCGAAATTGCTCATTTGGATTTTGTTAGTTTCTTTTTGTAGTGAATAGGGGCGACAAAGTACATCATACAATGAAATATTTCTTTAATATTTTGCCCATTTATTTCCTCTGCTACAGATCATTGCCTTAACAGGTTTTGGCGGGAATGTGAAATTGTTTTTTTTATCGTTGCTGTCTTTTTATCGGCATTTTTATGGCTATGTAAGCCGTACTTTTTTGTTCTGCCAATGTTGCAAACAGGCTTTGCTCTTTTCTGAGCCGCTAACAACCGTATCGGTTTCTAAGCAGATACGTTTTTCTCGCGTTTTCCAATGAATTTTCCCGTACTTTCCGCGTGATTTGTTGATTCCCTGGTGTTTTCTTTCCGCCGCAGAACTTTCAGAGCTTCGTCTGCAAATGTTTTTCATAGAGCCAGCTACTGTTTGCGATCCCGGCGTTTTCAATTTGTTCCGGTGACTAAGTCAGCAGCTTCTTATCGATGGAATCAATGATTTCTTGGGAATAATTCCCCGATGGCAATAGGGGCAAGTATTTCTTTTGTGCGGTGTGCGGGTAGTATGCGGGAATTATCGTATATATGCGCGCTTTCGGTTAATTTTACGGGAATGCCTACTTACATTTCATTCGATGCGTTCGTTTTTTCTATAGCTTAGCCCATCTACGCAATATTTTCGCATACAACTCCATTTTTTCTATGGTAAGATGTTTGTAATTCCTTGCACAATCTTTTTTTATGCGGACTTCTTTTGTCCGCATTAACCGTTATAATGTAGCTGCCGGCAAAAAGAGAATGGAAGGAGGAAAAAAGAATGAAAAATAAAAACATTCCTTTTGACGGGGTAGAAGCTTCGTTGGAGAAACAGCGTTATATAAGTGGATACATCCAGGAGCAGAAATGGTCATGCATCAATGAGACGCTTTATACAAAAATTTTGCAGGATTTTTTTAAAAAAAGCCTTTGGAGCACAGAAGGGAAAGAAAGTATATGGAGATATCACCGTTAAAAGAAATAGAAAAACTCAGAGGAGAAACAGGTTTAAAAGTCTTTCAGAAAAATAAAAATAAACACGCTATTATTTTTTGTGAAGATCATTCTTTGACGGCCTATTATTTTAGTACGCCGATTTATAACAGTGAAGATAGAAGCTTAGTACAATTGATATTTTCCTTGGTGGAGAAAGATGTCTTTTTGCACCGGGGAAGTCATGCGAGGGTTAAGGTCACGTCGAACGGAGCGGTATTATCTAATGAATTGGGAACAATCCGCCTCTTTTTTGAAAAAACAAATTTCTTATTGAAAGAGCATTGCTTGTATTCACCGGATATGCAGATATTCCCTACTTTAAATGGCATTGCGGTAAGAGCGCAAACATCCGGGGAATTTTGTGTAAAAGTTCAAACGGAAAAGGTATACGAATTAAGAAATAATACAAAATATGCTGCATTTATGCAGGAAAGATTCACTCCATTTGCGACGCTTGGCCTATTGCCAGCCATTACGGATAGGGCATTTGTACCGGCACAAATGGAGATTCAAAAGATGGATGATCGAAATTATCGGATTTTTATTTTCACTACTGCAGCACAGGAAATATTTTTTGAACTGAATTTGTATGAAGGAAAGCTTTTTCAGGATACAACGGTAGAAAGTTATCAAGCTCATGAGAATAATGCGTTTGGACCGGTGATGTTTTTGGGGAATACTGAAGCGTTTGGGCAGCAGTGGTTTTATAGTCGATTGGATATTTCACGGTTGACAGGATTAGAGAATGAAACGATTCGTCGTGTTCGAATGCGTATTCCGGTTTACGGACAGGCTGCGGCACGAATTGCGGCATATCCGCTGACACAGCGCTTTTGCAGCTTTGGCTCGGCGTGGAACAATAGGATCCAGCCGGGATTAAAAAAAATAGAGGGAAATTTTTTAAATCATTATCAGAGCTTTGAATTGACGGATTTGATGACAACCCTTAACGGAGGAATAAAGAGAACAGAAGGCTTTGTGCTGAAAAACAGCAGCCCCGGATATGCTGTTATGGCTACTGGAGATAATTATTATACGCCGCAGATTTTAGAGGTTAATTATGATTTTTGAATAGGGAAAGATTTTAACGCAGCTGATCAAAACATGCTAAATACAGTGAAAACAAAAACGGCCCAAGGGCCGTTTTTTGTTTTAAAAAATCAGTTTTTCTTTGATAAAAGCTACGGCATTTTCAGCAGGAATAGTTATCTGCTGCATGGTATCGCGGTCGCGTACGGTAACAGTGCCGTTTTCCATAGTATCAAAATCTACAGTAATACAATAAGGAGTGCCGTTTTCATCCTGACGGCGGTAGCGTTTGCCTATGGAGCCGGCATCGTCGTAATCAACGGGGAAATGCTTTGCCAGCATAGCGTGAAGCTCCAAGGCTTTTTCCGAAAGCTTTTTTTGCAGCGGCAATACGGCACATTTAAACGGAGCCAGTACCGGATGCAGATGAAGCACATTGCGCATATCACCATTTTCCAAAGTCTCTTCTTCGAAGGCGTTGCATAGGAAAGCAAGCGTTACACGATCAGCTCCTAAAGACGGTTCCACGCAGTAGGGAATATATTTTTCGTTTGTTGACGGATCAAGATATTCCATATTTTCACCGCTGTGCTGCGCATGACTCTTTAGGTCGTAATCCGTCCGATCTGCAATCCCCCAAAGCTCGCCCCACCCGAAGGGAAAAAGAAATTCAAAATCCGTGGTGGCCTTGGAATAAAAGGAAAGTTCCTCTGGGCTATGGTCGCGCAGGCGGAGGGATTCTTCTTTAATACCTAAATCAAGCAGCCATTTTTTGCAAAAAGAGCGCCAGTATTCAAACCATTCCAGATCCGTTCCGGGTTTGCAGAAAAATTCCAGCTCCATTTGTTCGAATTCACGGGTACGGAAAGTAAAGTTACCGGGGGTAATTTCATTGCGGAAAGATTTTCCTATTTGGCAAATACCGAAAGGAATTTTTTTGCGCGTTGTACGCTGTACATTCTTAAAATTGACAAAAATGCCTTGAGCTGTTTCGGGGCGCAGATATACGGTGGAAGAGCTGTCTTCAGTTACGCCTTGAAAGGTTTTAAACATCAGGTTAAACTGACGGATGCCAGTCCAATCTTCTTTGCCGCAGTCCGGGCAGGCAATGTGGTGTTCTTTGATATATTCTTCCATTTGGCTGTTACTCCAGCCGTCTACTACCATATCGGTGCCCTTTTCATGGTTATAGTCTTCAATGAGCTTATCGGCGCGGCTGCGGGCTTTGCAGGCTTTGCAGTCCATTAGCGGATCGGAAAAGCCGCCCACGTGGCCGGAAGCGACCCAAACCTGCGGATTCATTAAAATAGCGCAGTCCACGCCTGTATTATAGGGGCTTTCCTGTACGAATTTTTGCCACCAGGCTTTTTTTACGTTGTTTTTGAGTTCCACGCCCAACGGACCGTAGTCCCACGTGTTTGCAAGGCCGCCGTAGATTTCAGAACCGGGGAATATAAAACCTTTGCCCTTGCAAAGCGCAATAATTTTTTCCATATCCATACAATAGTCCTCCACTATTATTTTACATATTTAATAGTATTATAAACAAAAAGCCCATTCTGTCAAAGGGAAACTTTATAAGCAAGAGTTAAGAGCTTGTATTTTGTTTGTAGCAATCTATTCTATCACAATATCTTGTAAAAAGAGCATCATTCAATTAATAAAATGTTTCTAAAATAAAAATTTCCTATTGCATTTTAAAACGGATTGTTGTATAATCAAATTACCAATGGAGATTAGGAGGATTTTTTATGAAAAAGCTTTTGGTAGCCTTAATGGTTATCTGCGTTGCCCTTTCGTGCTTCGGATTTGCGGTATTTGCGGAAGAAGTGCCGGCAGGGGACGCTCAAAGTGCAACGAAAACAGTAGAAAGCCTTGTTGGCGCATATTATCTGCAGGGAGAATGTGGTTATGGTACATTGCCCGGCGGCGGTACGTATCAGACCGATTATGATTGGACCATAGCAGATCAGCTTGCAAAAACTTTAAATGGAACAAATCGTATTCCTTTTTATGCAGGACAGAATGAAGACGGAAGTCTTTTCTTTGACCGCATGGCGCAGCAGGCCTTTAAATACGAAATGGAATATGCAATCGCTTCAGGAATTGATTTTATTGCTTATCGGTATTATCCCGGTTTCGGCACCTCTGGCGGGAAGAAAAAGACTTTGCAGTTTATGAATAACCAGTTAAAGATGCACTCCACCCTTGCAGGGCAGGCGGTTAGCTTCTCAAAGGAAGTCGATTTTGCGCTTGTTTTGGACGAAGATTTTAACGCTGCAAAGGATGCGGATCTCATTATTGATGAGTATATCGTTGTAAAAGGATATTTGACAGCGGCAGACGGACGCCCTGTTGTGTTTATTCTTTGGAACGATGATATTGCCACCCAGATTTCTTCTACAAATAAAAAGCTCAAAAAAGTAATTGCTGATGGGCATAATCCTAAGAAAAATGCTCCGGAAACTTTGTTTGATGAAAGCATTGAGTCCATGTATGTAGTTGCATTGAATGCGCCTAGCTATGAAGAGGCAATTGCTGCCGGTGCGGACGCTGTTTCCTGGTTTGACGGTTCCGGCTCCAACGGGGAAGCGTATTCAGCGATGACGCAAAAGGTAGAAGCCAATTGGGCAAGTGCAGAAAGTAATGTTGTTCCTAATGTAGTGACCGGTTTTGATAAAAGAGTTCTGGCTGCGAATCCTATTGAAGTGACCATGAAGAAATATGCTTCGGATAAGACAACGTCTGTTCGTTATTCAAGAACGGGAACAGAATCTGATTATGTTGCTGCGGCAACGCCTGATGAGTTGGTAGCGCATATAAAAAAGGCCGTTGAAACGACGAACAAACCCAAAGATTTCAGTGCAGTTATGGTTTATGCGTGGGATGATTTTGCAGGCGGTGCGTATCTTTGCCCCACAAAAACTGATACGGAATATGAATATGAATTCTCCTATTTAAAAGCAATGCGGCAGTATTTTTATGGTACTGCGGAGGGGTTCCCGGTTATGGCAGCACCGTATGGCCCGGATGTTACCCCAACACCTGATAATGATGATGGTAATGGCAATAATAATGTTGCCGGCGGGTTCAGTCTGTTTGGCCTTGATACCGTTGCATCTATTGCTATTCTTGTCGGCGCTGTAGTTGTGATTGCGGTTATAGTAATCGTTATCGTATCTGCTTCAAAGAAAAAGGCTCCGGCTAAGAAAGAAGAAACGAAAAAAGAAGAGGATCAATAAAACAGAGAAGGCTGCCCGAAGACGGGCAGCCTTTTTTAGTGTAATTTTTGTAGTATAAATAAAGTTATGAATAAGAAAAAAGCAGAATCAATTATTAAAAAATTGGATACCCTATATCCACAGGCCGATACGCAGCTGGTTTTTCATAATCACTTTGAGCTATTAGTATCGGTGATGCTTTCCGCTCAGTGCACAGATAAACGGGTGAATACAGTGACAGCGGAACTTTTTAAGGAATATAATACGCCGGAAAAAATGCTGACACTTACGCAGGAAGAACTGGAGAAAAAGATTTTTTCCTGCGGCTTTTATAAAAATAAAGCAAAAAATATTTTAGCAACTTCAAAAATTCTTGTATCAGATTATAATGGGGAAGTTCCGGGAGATTGGGAAGCTTTGCAAAAGCTGCCGGGAGTGGGAAGAAAAACCGCTAATGTGGTAGCTTCGGTAGGCTTTGGAATTCCGGCAATTGCCGTGGATACGCATGTCTTTCGGGTCTCTAACAGAATCGGCCTTACACAGGCTAAGGATGAACTACATACAGAATTACAGCTGCAAAAGCTGATTCCCGAAGAAGAGTGGCTGAAGGTACATCATTTAATCATCTGGCATGGCCGGTACTGCTGTGATTCCCGCAAGCCCAAATGTGAAACCTGTTTGCTGGCAGAGGATTGCGCATATTATGCACATTTGCCAAAGGCAAAATAATATGGTACAATACCCCGTGCTTTAGGGGGAACGTCTATGTTTATCGATTTTGTAAAAATCTATATAAAAAGCGGCAACGGCGGGCATGGCGCACTGTCCTTTCATCGTGAAAAATACGTGCAGGCCGGCGGCCCCGACGGCGGCAATGGCGGTAACGGCGGGGATGTTGTTCTTGTCGCCGATGCCGATATGCGTACCTTGCTAGATTTTCACTTTCAAAAGCATTTTTCGGCAGATAATGGAGAAAATGGGGCAGGCAATTTGCGCACTGGTGCCAAAGGAAAAAATATTGAAATTCATGTGCCGCGAGGAACAATTGTAAAAGATGCTGAGAGCGGGTTGATTTTGGCGGATATGTTCTATGCCGGTGAAAAAAAGGTTATTCTGCGCGGCGGCAGAGGCGGAAGAGGGAATGCCAGTTTCGCTTCAGCACGCCTGCATACACCTAATTTTGCGCAGGAAGGTGAGGTCACTAAGCAGCGGCAGATTGTGCTGGAACTGAAAACGATTGCGGATGTCGGTCTCGTGGGCTTTCCGAATGTCGGAAAATCAACCATTCTTTCAATCATTTCACGGGCACGGCCTAAAATTGCCAATTATCATTTTACTACTTTGGAGCCTAATTTAGGTGTGGTAAAGATTGATGAAGCTACTTTTGTGGCCGCGGATATCCCGGGATTGATCGAGGGCGCTGCCGAAGGCGCGGGATTAGGCCATTCTTTTCTGCGCCATGTGGAGCGTACACGGGTAATTATCCATGTGCTGGATATTTCCGGCAGTGAAGGGCGGGACCCTTTGGAGGATTATCGGATTATTAACGAGGAGTTAAAACAGTATTCTCCTGTTTTGGCACAAAGGCCGCAGCTGATTGCGGCCAATAAAAGCGAATTGCCTGGGGCGCAGGAAAATCTGCAGCGCTTGAAGGCACAGGTGGGCGATATACCGGTCTTTGAAGTTTCCGCTGCCACGAACAAAGGCTTTCCGCCGCTTTTACGGGCGGCTGCGCAAAAGCTGGATGAATTACCCCCGCCGGAGCCGCTGGCCGAGGCTGCGGAGCTTTCTTATAAAGAAGACCCGAACCGGTTTGAAATCTTAAAACTTTCCGGTACCTTTTTTGCGATAGAAGGGCCTTTGGCAGAAACGCTTTTGCGGAAAGTCAACTTTGAGGATTCTATTTCTTTGGATTATTTCCAGCGCGTACTGCGGGAAAAAGGCGTGATCGCCGCACTGAGGGAAAAGGGCGCGGGAGAGGGGTCTGTTGTCAGGCTTGGGGAGATGGAATTTGATTTCGTTGACTGATGTGCTTTCGGAGCCATAGGAGGAGGCCAAATCCTGTTAACAAAAGACCGGTTATAATATAATAAGTTTTATACGGCGTTATGATGCTGATGAGCAAAAGTATCACGCCGTATTTTATTGCAAATTTTCTGAAAGACTCTGAAAAAATGCCGGCTTTTAGGCGCGAAAATTTGGTTCCAGGTACAGCAGGCGTTATCTCCGGTAAAATGGAAAGATCCACTTTATCAAAAATTTCTTCGCGGCTGTGTTCTGTAAGCTTTGCCCCTAAAAGCGAGGCGAGATCGCGGCAGCCCTGGGTCAGCCCGTTCAGCGAATAAATTTCCAGCGGTGTGTCCGGCCCGTATTGCCGCAGGGCCTGCAGCAGCTTTTCCTCTTTTAAGCCAGAGAAGGAATTATCGGATAAAATATGTTCTCCTTCGAAAAATTTATCAAAGTTTTTTTCCTGCAGCAGCATCAGTTTATGACGCAGCATCTCCTTATCCAATGTTATTTTTGCTTTCTTTTGCTGGTGTTGACTAACTTTTTTTCTGATAGTATAATAAGCATAAGAAAGCAGAAAGGCTGCGCACAGGGAAAATATCATAGCGCCGTTTTTTGTGGGAAAAATATATTCTGCTGTTGCATAAAGCAAAATAAAAAATATAGGATATAAAAGTATGCTGAAAATAAGTATCATGCTATCACCTCATTTTAAGTATGGGCGAATTAGCAATCCGGTATACAGAAAAAAACGATGAAAACAGGAATCCTGGGCGGAAGTTTTGATCCGGTGCATAACGGGCATATAGAAACGGCCTTGTTCTGTAAAAGTGCGTTTCATCTGGATCGGCTGATGTTTTTGCCTTTAGGCGACGCGCCGCATAAAAAAAAGATGGCGTCTAAACAAATACGGCTGCAGATGCTGGAGGCGGCGTTGGAAGGTATGGAAGGCTGCTGCATCAGTCGGCTTGAATTGGAGCGTGAGGGGAAAACGTATACGTATGATACGGTGAAATGGCTGCGCGAGCATACAGAGGGACAGTATTTTTATATTATAGGCGCGGATACCGTGAATACCATGCACACCTGGTACCGTGCACCGGAAGTATTTGCTGCTATTGAATTTATTGTGGCAGGACGTGCTGGCGTGGACATTGCACAGGGCACCGCACGGGTGAGGGAGATGGGAGCAAAATTGCACTTTGCGGATTTTGTGGGCCCGGATATTTCTTCTACGGAAATAAAACAGAGAATCCACCGGGGATTGGGGATTGATGCAATGGTTCCGCCGGGAGTTTTGGAGATAATAGATAAATATGAATTATATCGGGATTGAAGCAATCAAAAAAAAATTAAAGGAAACTTTGCCGGAAAAAACGTATCTGCATACGTTAAGAACAGTGAATATGGGGATGGAATTGTGTGTCGGTACAACAGCCGACCGAGATATAGTCTTTCTTGCAGCACTGTTGCATGACTGCGCAAAAAAAATGACGCCAAGCAGAGAACAGCTTCTGCAACTGGATGATTTTGCAGGATATGAAAAGGTGATTCATGCTCCTTTAGGGGCAATTATAGCGCGGCAGGAATACGATGTACAGGAGGAACGGGTGTTGGACGCGGTGCGGTACCATACGACTGGCAGGCCGCAAATGAGCTTGGAAGAACAGATCGTTTTTCTTGCGGATGCCATTGAAGATGAGCGGGATTATCCGGGGGTTGAGCAGATACGGGAAAAAACAAAAATTTCGATTGCAGAAGGGGTTTTGGAGAGTCTTCGCTGTACCGTGCAGTTTGAAACCGGTAACGGCAGTAGGCTGCATCCTCTTACGTTACAGGCTATTGCGTATTTTGAACATAGGAAAGGAATTTGAGATGGAAAGAAAAGATTTAATTCAGGAAATTTGCCGTGCGGCAGTAGAGAAAAAAGCCGCGGACATAGTTGTGATGGATATTACGCAAATGAGTGTGATAGCGGATGATTTTATTATTTGCAGCGGCAGTTCTAAGGCGCAGGTAAAGGCTATTTGTGATAATATAGAAGAAAAGCTGCAGAAAAATGCCGTACAGACTGCTAAGATCGATGGCTATGATGAAGCGCGGTGGATTGTTATGGATTACAGTGATGTATTGGTTCATATTTTTAAGGATGAGGATCGCATCTTTTATAACTTAGAACGGTTGTGGAATAATGGTGTCAATGCCTATATCTATAAAGGAGATTAATTGCTTTTCTTGCCGTAACCCCTAAAGGGAGTACGGCTTTTTTTGTTGCAACCGACAGTGTTCTGTGGTATAATAACAATGTATTCTATATAAGAATAAACGGCATATAATAATATAGCTTGTTTTCTATTGATTAACGGCGAGGCATAAGGAGAAAAATATATACCTATTAGCCTCTTTTTTGCAAGAAATGCAGATAAGGTGATTTTACCTTAATTTACAGAATAATAAAAATGATTGGATTGAAAGTTGTATGCAAGCAACTGCTATTTTTGCCGCGATAAGCGGTGTAATTTGTATATTTACCTGGATATATTGTGTTTACCATGTGTTTATTGCTTTTTT
>CAJMLN010000056.1 GCA_905214315.1 uncultured bacterium
AGTTGTCTGGAAGTATTTTCCGGTCGGCTCGGAGTAAAGGGGTTTTTACAAAATGGACTATCATGCTTCAAGGATAAGAAACGTTGCGTTTATCGGCCATGGGGGTGACGGAAAAACCACCCTTACGGAGGCCTTGCTGTTTTTAAACGGAAATATTGAGCGCATGGGAAGAAACGAGGACGGCAATACGGTATGTGATTATGATGCGGAAGAAATCAAACGCCATATTTCCATCTCGCTTTCCGTAGCACCTGTTGAATTTGACGGGTATAAGATAAACATCATGGATTGCCCCGGATATTTTGATTTTGAAGGCAGCGTAATCGGCGCGCTTTCGGTGGCCGACGGTGCGGTGATTGTAATGTCGGCGGTATCGGGAGTAGACGTCGGCACGGAAAAGGCGATGGAGCGTACAAAGAAGAACAAAGTACCCAGACTCCTCTTTATCAATCAAATGGATAAGGAACATGCATCCTTTGAAAAAACGATTGCACAGCTGAAAGAAAAATATGGCAGTTGCATCGTACCGCTGCTGTATCCGATTTTACATAACGGCATCATGACGGGATTTGTGGATCTGATTGAAAACCAGGCGTACTGTTTTTCCGGAGAAAAACGGGAGAAGACGGAGATTCCGGCAGAGCTTGCCGATGCGGTCGCTCTTGAGCGCAGCGCGCTGATGGAAACGGCTGCGGAAAACGATGAAAACCTGATGGAAAAAGTAATTATGGAAGAGGCACTGACACCGGAGGAGATCGTAAAGGGTCTTTGTCTGGGAATTGCCGATACGTCAGCCGTTCCGGTTTTGTGCGGAAGCGCTCTGGAAGGAAAAGGAGTAAAACTGTTGCAGGATACCCTGATACGTTTTATTCCCTCGCCGGAGGGCAAAGAATTTGCTGGGGAGGAAGGAAGCCGGCACTGCAGAGAGGAGGAACCGTTTTCAGCATATATCTTTAAAACGATATCTGACCCTTTTGCAGGAAAACTCTCTCTGTTTATGGTGCGCTCGGGCGTACTCTCGGGGGAAACGACGCTGTACAACGCCAATGAAGAAAGGCAGGAAAAGATGGGAAATCTTTATGTGCTACGGGGAAAACAGCAATTTCCGGTGCAGAAGTTATATGCCGGAGATATCGGGGCTATTGGCCGCCTGCAGGTTTCTCTGACAGGACATACGCTGTATTCGGGCAAAAAAATTACTTACGTGCCGATGGAAACGCCCTGGCAGGGAATTCGTCTTGCGGTATATCCTAAAAAACAGGGGGATGAGGATAAAGTGTTTTCAGGCCTTCGCCGCTTGGCGGAGGAGGACATCACGCTGAGCCTTGAAAAGAACGCCCAGACCAATGAGATGCTGTTAAAGGGCTTGGGTGATGTTCACCTGGATGTTGCCATTGAAAAACTGAAAAGCAAGTTTAACGCGGAAGCAGAGCTGCGCACTCCGGTGGTGCCCTATCGGGAGACGATCAGAAAATCCGTCAAGGCGCAGGGGAAATATAAAAAGCAGTCCGGCGGCCATGGCCAATACGGCGATTGTTGGATAGAATTTAATCCCAGTGATAAGGATTTTGAGTTTGTAGATAAGGTGGTAGGCGGCGCGGTTCCGCGGTCGTATATTCCCGCGGTGGAAAAAGGCTTGCTGGAATGTATGCAAAAAGGAGTTCTGGCGGGGTATCCCGTTACGGGGATCAGCTGCACGCTGTATGACGGCTCCTATCATCCGGTGGATTCTTCGGAAATGGCGTTTAAATCCGCGGCCGCGATTGCCTATAAAACAGGCTGCAAAAATGCCGGTCCCGTATTGCTGGAGCCGATCTATACGGTGGAGGTTACGGTGCCGGATGATTATATGGGAGACATTATCGGCGATATCAATAAGCGCCGGGGCAGAATTTTGGGAATGACGCCCGTACCCGGCGGGCAGCGTATTGACGGCGAGGTTCCTTTGGCGGAGATGTTTTATTATGCGGCGGATCTTCGCTCAATGACGCAGGGGCGGGGCATGTATCAAATGGCTTTTGCGCGGTATGAGGAAGTGCCGGCCCATATTGCGGCAAAAATTGCCGCCGCTGCAGGAGATAGGGAAGGCGACGAATAAGTATTTGCCAAAATACATTAAATACTGTAAAATAAGGAATGTTACTATGGGAGGAAGAAAGCATGCAGATCACAGATGTAAGAATTCGTAAAGTGGAAACAGCCGGCAAGCTGAAGGCCGTGGCGTCGATCACCTTTGACGATGAATTTGTTGTTCATGATATCAAGGTGATCGAGGGAAATAATTCACTCTTTGTAGCCATGCCCAGCGTAAAAAATGCCAGCGGAGAATTTAAGGATGTGGCGCATCCGATTAAAACAGAGCTTCGCGAAAGAATATCAAACATTGTGCTCGAAAAGTTTTTAAAGGAAAATGAATAAGAAACGGAAAGCAGGGCCGCAGGCCTTGTTTTCTTATGCGGTTTTGGGAGGATTTTATGTATAAAACAGCGCTTATACTTGCAGCGGGCGACGGAAAAAGAATGAAATCGGAGCTGCCTAAGGTACTGCACAAGGTGTGTGGAAAAGAACTGGCTGCGCATGTGCTGAAGGCTGTAAGCAGCGTTTCTGACGATGCGCCGGTTGTGGTTACGGGCAACAGGGGCGAGCTTATCAAAACTCTTTTGCAGGACAGTGCGCGTTTTGCCGTTCAGCCCGAGCGCCGGGGCACGGCACATGCCGTGCTGTGCGCCGCAGAGTATTTAGAAGGGCGGGAGGGGTATGTGACGGTAACGGCAGGCGATATGCCGCTGATTACGGCGCAGACCTTTGAAGCGCTTTTACAGAAGACTGTGTCTGAAGAGCTGGATGTCTGCGTGCTGACGGCGGTGGTAGACAACGCCGATGGCTACGGCCGGATTCTTCGGGATGAAAAAAACGGCGTGTGCGGTATTGTGGAACACCGGGATGCGGATGAAGAACAGAAAAAGATACGGGAAATCAATACCTCGGTGTATTGCTTTAAGATAGATTCGCTGTTGGAAGCGCTGACAAAGGTGAAAAGCAACAATGCACAGGGCGAGCTTTATTTGACGGATACATTGTCTATTTTAAGGGACGCCGGGAAAAAAGTCGGCGCTTGCGTGCTTCAGGATGTTGTGGAGGCTATGGGAATCAATGACCGCGTTCAGCTGGCGCAGGCCGAAAGAGTTATGCGCCGCCGGATTAATGAAGAAGTAATGCGCAGCGGCGTTACGCTGATCGATCCGGAAAATACTTACATAGAAACCGATGTGGAGATCGGGCAGGACACAGTGATCTATCCGAATAATCTGCTGTGTCAGGGCACAAGGATCGGCCGGGAGTGCGTGCTGTTTCCCGGCAGCCGGATTATGGCTTCCTCTGTCGGGGACCGCTGTGAAATTCAGGGCTCGGTTATTTTGGAGTCCCGTATCGGCCGGGAAACCAAGATCGGCCCGAATGCGTATCTGCGCCCGAATTCTATAATCGGCGATCATGTGCGTATCGGTGATTTTGTAGAAGTAAAAAATTCTACCATCGGCAACGGCAGCAAGGTCAGCCATTTGACCTATGTGGGCGATGCAGAGATGGGACAGAATTGCAATGTGGGCTGCGGCACGGTGTTTGTGAATTATGACGGCGCGCAGAAGCATCATACGCAGGTGGGCGATCATGTGTTTATCGGCTGCAATACGAATTTGGTAGCGCCGGTAAAGGTAGGAAATAACGCGTTTATCGCGGCGGGCTCCACGGTTACAGAAGATGTGGAGGAAAATGATCTCTGCATTGCCCGTGCCCGTCAGTGTGTGAAGAAAGGCTGGGTGCTTCAAAATAAAAACTGGAAGTGATATTCTTGTGCTGGCAGGGCTGGGAAATCCGGGGCAGCAGTATGCCCAAACGCGGCATAATATCGGCTTTCGGGTGATTGATTTTCTTACCGCGGAGCTGAAGGCGTCCATGCCCAGAGAAAAGTTTGACGGATTGATTTTTACGGCAGAGGCGGCCGGCAAAAAGATATTGCTGGTAAAGCCGCAGACGTATATGAACGAAAGCGGCCGCTGTTTGCTGGAGGTGCTGCGGTTTTATAAACTGGAGCGCTCGGCTTTGACGGTTATTTATGACGACATTGATTTGCCCGAGGGAAAAGTTCGTATCCGCGCTAAAGGCGGATCGGGGACGCACAATGGTATGCGTTCGATCGTTTCATTGCTGCACGGCGAGGATTTTTCCCGTATCCGAATCGGTATCGGCAGGCCGGAGATGAAGGAAATGGATCTTGCTGCGTTTGTTTTGGGTAAATTTGCGCCGGAGGCGGCCGATACTGTGCATAAGGCCATATGCACGGCGGGCAACGCCGCGATGGAGCTGATCAAAAACGGCTGTGAAGCGGCAATGCAAAAATATAATATATCGGGGTAGAGAATGTTTCAGCTATACAAAAATGCGCTGACCAAGAGCACTGACTTTATCAGCCTTGAAAAAAATGTCCGGGAGGGGGTAAGTCCCCTCTCGGTTTTCGGCGTTTCCGACGGTCAGAAAACGCATCTTGCCGCCGCGCTTTGCGGGGACCGTCCTGTTTTGTTTGTGACGCAGGGGGCCTCCGGGGCGGAAAAAGTAAAAAACGATTTTGAATTTTATACCGGAAAAAAAGCCGTGCTGTTTCCCGCGATGGAGCATCTGATGCAGGCACAGTTTCAGAGCGGTGAGGTTCAGCAGCAGCGGATCCGGGCGTTGGATGCCGTTTTGAACGGCAGCAGAATCGTAGTGGCGCCGATGGATGCGGTGCTGTATAATCTTATGCCGCCGGAGAGCCTTCGGGAATTAAAGCTTACGGTGGAAATAAAGCAGCGGTATTCTATCAGCAAGATTGCTGAAAAACTGGTGCGCTGCGGTTACTGCGCGGTTTCACAGATCAGCGGAAAGGGCGAGTTTTTTATCCACGGCGGCATTGTGGATATTTTTCCGGCGGATTCGGAGTATTGCGTCAGGATTGATTTTTTCGATGATGAGGTGGATTCTATTCGCCTGGTGGATCCGGTTTCCCAGCGTTCGGTGGATCGCATTTCCCGGGTGGATATTCTGCCCCTGAAAGAGACCTGCGCCGATGCGGCGCGCTGCGCGAGGGCTGCAGAATTACTTTCTGCGGAATTGATTCAATTCAATAAAACCTGCTTGAACCGGGACGTGATGACCGGCGCTACGGATACGTTTTCGCTTTTGGCGGAAAAGCTTAAAGGCGGGGAATATCCCGCCCAGGCCGATCAGCTTATGGCCTATATTTATCCGGAATATACCTCTTTACTGGATTATATGCCCGAAAATACCCTGGTGGTATTTGATGAGGTACGGATACAGAAGGAGCATGGAGAAAATGCTGGTTCTGAATTCGGCAAAAATATTGCAGAACTGATGGCCGAGGGCAAGGTGCTGCAGCGGCACGCCAACGTTTTTACGGGCTTTATGCGTTTTTGGAAAAAAGCGATGCAGAGACAGGTGCTTTCGATGCAGACGATCAGCGGCGCGTTGCCTGAGGCAGATGCACGGGCGATTTTTCGCTTTGACGGCCGGGCGATGCAGTCCTTTCACGGTAAGCCCGAGTTTTTGATTCAGGAGGTTAAGCTGTATCAGAATGCAGATTATCAGATTATTTTATGCGCCGGAAGCGAGGCGCGCGAAAACCGGCTGGAAAAAGAATTTTCGGAGGCGGGCATCGGCGTAATTCCCCTAAGGCGCGCTGATGCGGCGATTTCTCCCGGGCAGATTGCCGTTATCCGGGGATCTGTTGCGCGGGGCTTTGAATACCCCGGCTGTAAGCTGGCGGTAATTGCTGAAAATGATATTTTTGCCAGCGTAAAGCAAGGACATAAGCCGGTGCGGGCGGGCAGTAAAAATGCCATGGATACGTTCGTACAGCTGAAAATCGGTGACGCGGTGGTACATGAGACCAGCGGTATCGGCATTTATCAGGGCATTGTAAAAATTGAAACGGACGGGGTAAAAAAGGATTATCTGTTTTTAAAATACAGGGATGAGGATAAGCTTTATGTACCGGTAGAACAGATGAACCGGGTGCAGAAATATATTGCGCCGGACGATACCAAGCCCCGGCTGAGCAAATTGGGCTCGGCCGAATGGAATAAGACCAAGGCCAGGGTCAAAAAATCCATTGAGGATATGACCGAAAAGCTGCTTGCGCTCTATCGGCAGCGCGAAGCGGCGGAGGGAATCTGTTTTCTGCCGGATACACCCTGGCAAAGGGAATTTGAAGAGGATTTTCCCTATGAGGAAACGCCCGATCAGCTGCGCTGCATTGCGGAGATCAAGGCGGATATGGAATCTTCCCGGGTAATGGACCGGCTTTTGTGCGGCGATGTGGGGTATGGAAAGACAGAAGTTGCGCTCCGTGCCGTGTTCAAAGCGGTGATGAGCGGCAAGCAGGCGGCTATTTTGGCGCCGACAACGATTCTGGCCCAGCAGCATTATAATACGCTGAAGACGCGCCTGCTCAATTTTGAAGCTGTGCGGGTGGAGGAACTAAGCCGCTTCAAGACGGTAAAGGAGCAGAAGAAAATCCTTGCCGAGCTTGCGCAGGGAAAGGTGGATATTGTTGTGGGAACACACCGGATTCTGGCAAAGGACGTGGTGTTCCATGATCTTGGTTTGTTGGTAGTGGATGAGGAGCAGCGCTTTGGCGTGGCCCATAAGGAAAAAATCAAGCAGCTGAAGGCCAATATCGATGTGCTGACGCTCTCGGCTACCCCGATTCCCCGTACTTTGAATATGGCGCTTTCGGGGATCCGGGATATGAGTCTGATTGAAACGCCGCCGCTGGAACGATATCCGGTGCAGACCTATGTGGTGGAATATTCTGATGCGATTGTACGTGATGCTGTTCTGCGGGAGCTGCAGCGCGGCGGGCAGGTCTATTACTTATATAACCGGGTGCAGGGGATCGAACTGTTTGCGCAGCGCTTGCAGGAGTTGGTGCCGCAGGCGCGCATTGCCATCGGCCACGGCCAGATGGAGGAACGCCAGCTTGAAAAGGTAATGATGGATTTCTGCAACGGTGAATACGACGTGCTGCTCTGCACCACGATTATTGAAAACGGCGTGGATATTCCCGGCGCCAATACGATCATCGTGCATCATGCGGAGCGCTTCGGTCTTTCGCAGCTGTATCAGCTGCGGGGGCGGGTAGGACGTTCCAATAGAATTGCCTATGCCTATTTTACAGTTCCCGCGGCCAGGGCGATCGGAGAGGACGCGGTGAAGCGTCTTAACGCAATTGAAGAGTTTACGCAGATGGGATCCGGGTTTAAAGTGGCTATGCGTGATTTGGAAATACGCGGCGCGGGCAACCTGTTAGGTGGGGAGCAGCATGGTCATATGTCGCGTATCGGTTATGATTTGTACTGTAAGATGATCAAGGAAACAGTGGATGAAAGCTTAGGCAAAAAGAAAGAGGAAGCGCCTGCCGCGTCGGTAGAAATGAAAATAGACGCGTATATCAGCGACGATTATATTCCCAACGAGGCACTGAAATTTGCTTCCTACCGAAAGATATCCGATATCCGTGATAAAGACGATATGCTGGATATCCGCGATGAGCTCTCCGACCGTTTCGGCGAGATTCCGCAAAGCGTGGAGCATCTTCTGCACATTGCCTACATCCGGGCAATGGCTGGCCGCCATGGGGTATCGGTTATCCGGGAGGAGAGCGGAAATACGGTGATGATCTTTCCTTCGCCGGCGCTGCATAAGGTGTCCGACGCGGTGAACGCCTTTTCTTCGCGCTGTGTGGTTACTGCGGGCAGAGCCTTTGCGGTTGTGTTTAAAACCAGGGGAATTTCGGATGCGGAAAAGCTTTTATGGCTTAAAGAATTTTTGGAATATATGGATACCCTTGGCTGAAATATGCATGAAAAAATGATGAAATAGGTAAAAAAGACTTGATAGAAACACCTATTTCTTATATAATAATATACGATTGTAAGATGGAGGTTTGATTTATGAAAAAAATTCTCGCAGCAGTACTCGTGCTTTTGACCGCGGTTGGCGTGTTTTCAGGCTGTAACCTTGTAGAGGCAGACGACGGCAACGTGGTCATCGCTACGGTAAACGGCGTTTCTATATTGAAAAGCGATTATAATGAAATTTATAATTATTGGTATTATTATCTTGTGAATTCCTATGGATATACGGCGGATCAGGCGGAGCAGACGCTGGAGGGAATGAGCAGTGATATTTTAGAGCAGCTGATTGAAGAAGAATTGATTGCACAAATGGCTGAAAAAGATGGTTTTTTGAATTATACGCAGGAGGATCGTGACGCTGCCGCTGCTGTAATTAATGAGGACAAGCAGGCTTATATAGAGAGTTTGGTTACACAATATAAAAGCGCTTTTGAGGGACAGGAAGTAAAGGGCAAGAATGAGGGCGAAAGCGATGAAGATTATTTTCAGCGGATTGCAGAAGAGAAATATTATAAGAATTTAGAAGATAACGGTGTTACGGAAGAGGAAATGATTCAGGAGCAACTGAGGACTGCTGCGCTTGAAAAATATCAGGAAGAAAAAATGAAAGATGTAACTGTATTGGAATCGGACATTGTTACGGAATATGAAGAACAATATAAAACGCAGCTGGAGGAATTATCAACAGATTCGGCATTTGTTTCAGCATGGAATGGGACGACATATAAAAAACTTGTGTATTATCGTGCCGGATATTCGCTGGTACAGCATATTCTGATTAGCTTTGAAGAGGAGGACCAGAAAACGCTGCAGGCCTACGCGGAGACGATTGCTGAATATGACGAAGAGATTAATGATTATACTGCTGATATAGAGGAAGAGACAGACGAAGCTAAAAAAGCTGAATATCAGCAGTCCCTTGATAAAGCAAGGGCGGATCAGGCTGAATATCAGAAAAAATATGAAGAGGCTTTAGCAGCAGCTAAGGCAAAAATACAAGAGCAAACGAATGAGGTATATGCTTCTGTGAAAGATGCCGATGAAGATACTTTTATTTCCGTTATGATAGAAAAAACCGGTGATACAGGAATGAAAGACACTGATACAGCTAAAAAGGGGTATCTTGTCGGTCCGGAAGATAATATGGCTGAGGAGTTTTCTCAGATGGGACAATCCTTGGAAGCGGGACAGATCGGAGAACCGGTAGCGACATATTATGGTTATCATATTATTCGCTGCATTGAAAAGCTGGATGAAGGTAAGGTACCCTATGAGGATGTAAAAGAAGATATTCAGGAATATCTTACGGAGGCAAAAAAAGAAGAAGAATGGACGGCAATGATCGAAAGCTGGAAAACAGAAGCTAAGATAAAAAAATATCCTAACAAGTTGTAATGAAATATATAAAAAATAGCAGATTGATTATCTGCTATTTTTTTATACAGTCAAATTAGAAGAATAGGAATGCCGCGCTTTATTGTATGCGGAAAAAGGTGGGCAGCATTCGGCGGAATTCTATGTATTACATGGAAAACTTGGCGTATTGGAAACGGCCGAGGGATAAAAATCGGTTCCGATAAAATTGTTTTGCGTGGGCACCGCTCGCTGGGATACTGTATTGTAGGAAATTTGCCCTGTTTGAGAGATACATATAGGCATACACGCAGTAATATAGACAATAATGACTCCGTCAACGGATGCCGTATAAGAATTTTCACTTTGATAAGTAAATGTATCGGCAAAGAAGGAGTAGTGTATCGTGACCTCAAAGGGCCATATAGAATCTGTAGGAATTTGCATTTGCAGGCAAAAGGGAAGGATAAGCGTGCTTGGCGCAGTATAACGGTTCCCTTCAAACAGATAGGTTACGGTGCCTGGCAGTTCTAAATTTCCGCAAATATCGGCATAGGCATCATTAAAATGCGGCGTTATCGTAAGTGAGGCTTGCCCAGAAGCCGTACCGGTTCCGCCTGCGTAAAGTAGTGTGACCTGCTCAGGGGTTTGAGAAATTTCCGTAGTGATTGCAAATAAATCCCGATCCAGATCCATGCGCACGTTATCAAACACTCTGTTGGCTAAAATACAGGTATTGGAGCGGTTATCACAAATACCTCTGCAGGAAGCAGAGTTTGCTGAAGAAGAGGACGCCGAACAGTTTATACAGGTAGCCATAATGAAACCCTCCTAACGCTTTTAGTATATGCGCGAAGGGCTGAAATGTTGCAAAAAATTTGCGTCTGTTTGTATAAAGAGAAAAATTTTCTTTGAACAGTTAGTTAAAAATCCTCTGGTTCTTCTAAATTCTCTGATGCATTTTGGGACGTTTCTGAAACGGAGCTTTTCTGTTTGGCTTTTGCGGGAATCGATGAATAAATACCGAATATTGCTAAAATATATCCCAGTACAACATTGAAAATGCAGTATTGCAGGGTAAGGGTTTGATCGGTATATTCAAAAATTGTATAGAGTTCTGTTTGAGATAAGAACAGATATAAGAATGCCGCTGTACCAAAAAAGATAAGCAGAGCCAGAGAGATGAGGGATGCCTTGAGAAAAAGTTTATCTCTGTTTCCATTTGTTTTAATATACAAATAGGTGCCGCTACTGCCGATTAAATATCCTGCCGCCGCTGCTGCTTGCGGTAAAAAAATACACAGCAATCCAAAAATAACAGCGGCAGCCAACATTGCCAGAAGCATCAGCACAGTAGGAGAAAAACACTGGAAGAAAAAAGGTTTCTGCTTTTCGGGTTGATATATCTGCTCCTGGGCATATTCTTCTTTTAAGGAAAGAGAGGCTTGACGGGATTTTTCTGCTGTTTGGGAAGGGAAAAAATCGTCAGCAGAATGATGGGAAACTGTATCGGCATAAACGGCCTCCTCAAAGGGAGGAAAGACATACATACGATCTTCATTGAGCAGATATTCGTCAGAATCTTGGGGAAAAATGATATTTACATGTTGAAGGAATTCAGAAAACCGGGAGGCAAATATCGAAATATAGGAAGGCTCTTCCAAAACCTTGAGAGCAAACAGGATTTTAATACCTGCGTTTAAAAATTTTAAGCGGCAAAAATACGCGGCATTACATTTTAAGTAATATTTAATTTCCTTTTTTTGGTATCTGTTAAGCGCGGGCAGATGGACACACATCGTAACAGATTGATCATCCGTCGAAACGGTATACAGATATCCGCTTATTTTTTTCAGCAGTAAGCCATTGAGGCCCTCTTCAAAGCCAATGCAATTTTGCAGTATTTCAAAAGCGCTCATAATAACCTCATTATTTTCTTAGTTTCATATAGTATACCACAAAAG